>JBARBN010000175.1:0-5082 GCA_049793155.1 Nitrospirota bacterium | reverse complement strand
AAATCAATCACAGACTGGGGATGCGGTTGAATGCATGGTGGGCGCTACCTGGAATCAGTTCGAGCGACGCCATTGAACTGTTTGTCCAGTCGTTTGAATTACTGCCGGTTCTTACAGCGAGATACATATCAAAATGCCCCAAAAACTACCCCAACTTGTGAATGCTGGAAAACAAAAAAAGAGCTAAATCCTTTAAGGACTTAGCTCTGGTCTCCACCTGAGTTCGATGGAGAATTTTGGGGAAAATAAAAATATCACTGCAAAATCAATTAGTTATGGTGGAGGCGGCGGGAATTGAACCCGCGTCCGAAAATCTTCAGCCGGAAGCTCATACATGCTTATCCCCTCGTTTTAAGCTCTCGCCTCATCCAGCGCCTTGGGGAAAGCTTTGGAATCGGCCAGCCCGGTTTTTCTTATCCTCCCGCCCCGGACATTGTCGGGAAGACCAGCCTGGTTTTTGACGTCTCTGCGATTGTTCAGGCGCCGACCGCGAAACGCGCTACCTAATTAGGCAGCGAGTGCCAGTTCTTGATTATTGGCAGTTGATTGTTACCATGTGTTTAACGAGCCCCATGGTACCTCGGCATGCAACTCCTGACCTCTGAATCCCCGTCGAAGCCTGTCGCCCCCTTTTTTTTTGAAACATGATGTTGGGAAGTTAAGAGGATTTGAACTTACGGACTTCTCACCTTCCCACCTTCTAATATATACTAACCTATTCGTCCCGGCTATTCAACAGCCTTTTCACTTCGGTATCGCTTATACCGCTGATACGGACGATCTTTTCCCTGGCAGTGTGTCCGGAAATGATCTCAACATTGGACTTTGGGATGGACAGGGTATCAGCGAGGAACTTCACTAACGCCTCATTTGCAGCGCCGTCGACCGGCGGAGCGGTGAGTCTGATCTTGAGCCCGCCGTTCGCCATCGCGACGATCTCGTTCTTCGAGGCTCGGGGCTGGATCCGTATCGAGAGGGTGACCGGCGCCTCCGGTGTTTTATTCCTGTGCGGGCTTTTCTTCGGCGACACCGCCGGCCTCCTCGAAGGCGACCATCTCCCGGTGCATCTCGACGACCTTTTTGACATCCTGCAGGAAGTGATGCTTCCGGCGTTTCAGTTCCTGGATATCCATATCAAGCTTCGCCTTTTCATCCTGGGCAGTGTTCAGGAGCTGCAGCCTGCGCGCCTCCGCCTCTTTGATAATGGCATCCGCCGCCCTGTTTGCGCTGTCCTTCTGGTCTTCCATAAGCTTCTGGGTCATCAGCAATGCGTTCTTGACGGTCTCTTCCCGTTCATTCAGTTCACGCAGGCGCTGATCATAGGACTGGCGGAAATCCCGCAGATCCGCTACTTCCCGCACGAGTGTTTCCATCTCGTCCCGCACCAGGTCGAGAAACATCTCGACCTCGGTCCGCTCGTAGCCGCGAAAAACCAGATGGAACCGTTTCTGCTGGATATCGATGGGTGTTACCCTGATGTCGCTGCTCATACTCGTGCCTCCTTGAAACTCGGGACCGTATTGTCAAAACCAACCACAGAGACCACCGAGAAAACGTTTAAATAGCATTCGCTGCAAATAAGAAACTCTTTTGAAGAAATTTCAACCAGTGAGTTCACAGAGATTTTTGACTATCTAACAGATTAATTCTCAGTGTTCTCGGTGGTTAAGTTTTGCCGCTTCATTCGCGCCTATCCCATTGAGTGTCCGATGCGATAGAGCGTATTGACCAGTGCGTACTGCAGAAACAGAATGATCAGCGCAGCGATCAGTGGCGAAAAATCGATCCCTACCTTGTAGGGCGGAACAAGCTTGCGGATCGGCCTGAGCGCCGGCTCGGTCATTTTCGTCAGGATCTGCACGATCGGGTTGTAGGGGTCCGGGTTCACCCACGAGATGAGCGCCCTGATAATGATGATCCACATATAGAAGTTCAGCACGACATCAAGCACCTTGGCGATTCCCAGAATGACATTTCCGAATACGAACATCGTTCCTCCGTTTTGACTTCCTTCACCCTTCAACCTTCCCACCTTCCGTTACTTCCCCAGTTCCCTGCTCCTCGCCGTCGCCGCCTCAACCGCGTTCATGAGCGTCGCGCGCAGCTTGCCCTTTTCAAGGGCATGAAGCCCTTCAATGGTCGTCCCGCCGGGGGACGTGACCATGTCCCTCAGCTTGCCGGGATGTTCCTTTGTCTCAAGCACCATCTTTGCCGCGCCGTACACGGTCTGGGCCGCAAGCTCGAGAGCGAGCGGTCGGGGAAGACCCGCTTTCACCCCTGCGTCGGACAACGCGTCGATGATCATGAACACGTATGCCGGCCCGCTGCCCGAGAGCCCGGTCACGGCATCCATGAGTTTTTCTTCCACGATAACCGCCCTGCCCACCGAGTCGAAAATACTCTGAGCCAGGGCAAGATCGTCGCTCGTCGCATTCTTCCCGCCCGCAAGGGCGGCCGCGCCCGCGAGCACCAGCGCAGGTGTGTTCGGCATTACGCGCACCACATGAGCACTGCCCTTCAATGCCTTTTCGATCTTGGCGATCACAATGCCTGCGGCGATGGAAATAACAAGCTTCCTGTCGTCAACAACAGCGGCAATCTCGACAAGGACCCGTTCGATCACCTGCGGTTTCACGCTCAGGATGATGATATCAGCCTCACGCGCGGCTTCAACGTTGCCCTTCTGTGCAATGCCATAGGTCTTCAGGAGATGCGCAAGCCTGTCGGCAGATACGTCGCTGACCAGGAGGTGATCCGGTTTTGCGGCACCTCCCACGATCAGGCCCTTGATGAGCGCCTCGGCCATGTTCCCGCCGCCAAGAAATGCGATCTTTTTATCTGTCAACATGAGACCTCCATGAAAGAAGAGTGAATCTATTGTTCACCACTAAGACACGAAGACACCAAAAAAAGATTTGATTCGTGCCCTTGTGCCTTCGTGGTAAGGCCTCAGGGTTTTGACCTCTCCCCGAATATCGCCGTACCCACGCGAACCATGGTGGCGCCTTCTTCGATCGCAACCTCAAAATCGCCGCTCATGCCCATGGATAATTCCTTCATAACCGCGTTGGGGATATTCTCCCCTGCGATACGCTCGGCGAGTTCCCGCAGAACACAAAAATAAGGTCGTGAATCTTCCGGCTCCTCCGAGAACGGCGGAATGGTCATCAGGCCTTGAATGGCGATGTTGCCGTGTTTCGCGATCTCCCTCACAAGGGCGGGGGCGTTCTTTACCGTCATGCCTGCCTTGCTCGCCTCTCCCGCGATGTTCACTTCGACCAGAACGTTCTGCACCTTGCCTATCTTTGCGGCCTGCTTGTCGATCTCCGCTGCAAGTTCCAGATTGTCTACTGAATGGATCAGGTCAAAAAGCTTAACCGCGTACCTGGCCTTGTTGACCTGCAGGTGGCCGATCATATGCCACGTCGCGACGCTGCCGAGTTTTTCGATCTTCTCCCTTGCCTCCTGCACACGGTTCTCGCCGAGGATCGTCGCTCCCGCGTTCACAGCCTCTACGATACGTTGATGATCAATGGTCTTAGTAACAACCACAAGTCTGACGGACTCCGGATCGCGACCCGCGAGCTTCGCAGCGGATACGATCCTGTCCATCACCGTTTTGATGTTGTCCGCTATCGACATAAAACCTGAAGACCCATTTAACCACGGATTAACACAGATGGACACGGATAACTAATTTAAAAAAATTCAAATGATGTTCTCATCTGAGTGTATGAGACTAGATCTGCTGCCAACCACCAATTTTTATATCTGAGCTTAACTCACGATTCTCATTCATTTCAATCCGTGCCAATCCGTGTTCATCCGTGGCAAAATCGCATCTATGCTTTTATCATGATCACCGACAACATCCTGCCGGTCCTGCCCTCGGCGCGGAATGAATAGAAGAGGTCGCGCCTGCATGATGTGCAGGATCCGAGTGCGTGCACATTCTGTTCAGCCAGGCCGATCTGCAGCAGCTCCAGTTTGTTTGCCTTTACCAGGTCGAGACTCCAACGATCATTCCCACGCGGAGCGGCGACCTCGCTCCAGAACGAGAATGCCTCTCTGACCCGCCCCATCACGGGCTCGTCCACCTCGTAGCATTCGGGACCAATGGCCGGACCTATCGCCGCGATCAGTCTCGCGGGTTCTGATCCGAATTCTTCGTGCATCCGGTGCACGGCCTTCTGGACGATCTTTTTTACGGTACTCCTCCAGCCCGCATGCACAGCGGCCACTGCAGGCTTCCTTGGATCGAACAGCAGGACCGGCACACAATCGGCGGTCTCGACGCCGACGGCGATCCCCGGCACATCGGTTATCAAGGCATCGGCATGAACGGTCCGGACATCCCTGAAGTTCAGGTCATCCACGGTGACAATGTTTTCACCGTGCACCTGGTCCACGGTCACTACCCTGTCTATACAGATGCCGAACGCACGCGCCACCGCTTCCCAGTCATCCGGATGCTTGACGCCATTGTTCCTTGCACCCAGCCCGCCCCGTCGTGTGGTGAAGGCATGGATCATCCCGGTTGCCTGGTCAAGCGCGGTGATCGAAACGAATTCATCATCCCTGACCTTGCCGGGAACGGCGCATTTTTTGCGTTGTCGCTTAATGGTGTTCATCGATGATAAAAACAGAATTGTGCTACGAACATACTCCGCAGGTCTTGCACGAGCCGACCTTGCACGGCGGCGTAAATTTTTCCGCGAGTGCCCGCTGATATTCGTTCTTAAGATATTCTTTTCTCACACCGATGTCAATAAAATCCCAGGGCAGGTGCTCATTGAGCTCGCGCCGTCGATACACATAAAAATCCATATCGATCGACATTGACTTCGCCGCCTTCTTCCAGTCCTCGCCATTCTCATGGGCCGCCCTGATCATTTTCCCGATCCTCCGGTCGCCGCGCGCGAGCAGTGCCTGGATATACTCCCATTTCGGAAGGTCGTGAATGATGTTCAGATTCCCGATCGTCCTTACCGCCTTTTCAAGTGAGCGCAGTTTTTTGTTCAGGCTTTCGACCGTGTCCATCGGCTCCCACTGAAAGGGCGTGAATGGCTTCGGGACAAAGGA
>JBARBN010000174.1:0-21561 GCA_049793155.1 Nitrospirota bacterium | reverse complement strand
GCATCCTCCATTGCCAGTGCCATGCGCGCAGTGGCCTTCCCGGCCCCGACCACCAGGACACGGTCAAAGGCCTCGAGTTCGTACGCAGCCCCCGCAGCGTGCAAACAGTTGTTCTCGAACGTCATGCCCTTGCTCACCACCTGGTATGGATCAACGGCGGCAAGTGCCGCGTTAAAGATGTCGATAAGATGTCGGTTGTTCATAATGTGTTTCCCAGCCCGGACAAGCTAGCATCAAAAGGCGTCTCTCGCAGAGCACGCAGAGCGCGCAGAGTAAGATTAAAACCTTTTAAACCGGACTGTTTATTTCCTTTCTCTGCGACCTCCGCGCCTGTGAGAAATTATCTTTTCCCTTTGGGTGGTACTTGATTTTTTCCTCACAACGCGGCTTATCCTGTCTCCAGCAATTTTTGCACGGCCTCATTCCATCCCGCAGGGCCTATTTTTTTTGTGCGGTAAAGCCCGGGAATTTTGATCCTCGGGTCGTAACTCCCGTCCGCCCCGCGGACCAGAACCGGACGATCAACTGCCTGAAGAAAGGGGAGATCGCTCAGGCTGTCGCCAATCCCCGCGATCATTACCGGGCCGTTCATCCGCTCAAAAAGTGTCCGCAGAAAAACAACGGCTTTACCCTTGTGATGATTTCCCATAAGGTGAAACAATCTGCCCTGGGTCCACCTCAGGCCTGAGGCCTCGATCGCCTGCAGCATACGTTCGTCCACCGCGCCGGGAAAGACGAAGGGTTCTCCATACTCCCGCTGTTTTGCGAGCGCTGCTTCGTCGGGCGAAAGGCCGGTCAACGCTGCGATGCCGGCCGGCGTCATATCTCCGAAACCGGTTACCGGTATCCGCAGTTCGTCGCGGAGGCGGACGAAGTGTTCGCGGATCCCGGCGTAGGACATCCCGAAGGAGACAACCCGGTATCCGCCGAGTTTTTCGCCATCCACGGGAAACGGGAAGTAACCCTCCGGGATGAAGATCCCTCCGCCGTTCTCGACAACGAACGGGTGGCGGTTCTTCAGCCGATCTCTCCATACCTCGAGCTCCGCGCGTGTCTTGCTGGAGCACAGGACCAGCGGGATATCGCTTTTTCTGATCTGTTCAAGGGCCGGCCGGGCATCCTCAAAGGAGTAGGTTTTTGAGTCCAGTAACGTCCCGTCCAGGTCAGTAACGATTATGAGCCGCTTTGAAACCGGGGTGTTTTTATTCATCGTCCTTTTTTTTCTTCGAGATCTTATGGAAGGCCTTCAGCATGGCCTCACTCATGCTTTTCGGCCGCGGCAGGTAATCCACATTCCCAATGCTCCTCATCTCCGTGCCGTGCGACACGTGCAGGGATGACGATTTCGTGAGCGACAGAACCTGGCTCGGATAGACGCTCCGGTGGCCCGTCATGAGAAAGCTGATGACGCATGCCACGGCAGCATAGGGTCCGACCGCGGGACCGAACAGCTCAATGGCCATGATGCTCGCTGATATGGGCGTGTTTGCCGCTCCGGCAACCAGGGCGACCATGCCGATCGCCGAGAATATCGATAGATTGAATCCCAGAACAGTGGCGAAGAGGCTGCCGGCTGTCGCCCCCACGAAAAATATCGGCGTAATGATCCCGCCGCTTCCGCCGAAGGCAAGCGTAATTGCCGTAAACAGTATTTTCAATACAAAGGCCCCCCACGGGATCACCCCTCCTTCCAGTGCATCCTTGATGGTGTCCAGGCCGAGACCGAGATATCGGGTCGAGAAGATGAACGTGAGAACTACGAGGAGGGAACCTCCCAGGAGCCCCTTCAGAGGGGGCCAGATGTTCATCCGGTGACTCATGCGCTCGAAGACGCCCAGACCTTCTATCAGCAGCAGCGAGCAGAGACCGAAAAATATACCGGCACCACAGACCTTGATGAAGAAAAGGCTGCTGAATACGGGTACAAACCGGAGCGGTTCATGGAAATAGGTGATCCCCAGGTTCGTGGATACCTGAAACGCCACGATACCGGCAACGAACGAGGGAAGAAGCACCTCGTAAAGCATGCCACCGACGAAGAGGACCTCTACGCCGAAGATCGCGCCCGCGATCGGCGTCCCGAACACCGTGGCAAAACCGGCGCTGATGCCGCAGATGACCAGCTTCTTCCGGTCCCTGTCGTCGAACCGTAAAAGGTCTGAAACGGCCGATGAGACGCCTGCACCGATCTGCGCCGCCGGGCCTTCCTTTCCGGCCGACCCGCCCAGCGCGATCGTAATGACCGTCGCGACCAGCTTGACGGGGACTACCATCAGCTTTATCTTGCCGGAATGCTTGTGAACGGCCTCAATGATCTTTTCAGTTCCATGCCCCTCGGCGTCAGGAGCCAGATACTTGACGACCAGGGCGCTCAGGAACATGGCTGCCGGAAGCAGCAGGAAATAATACCGGTAACCGGATGCCGCGGAAATGCTGAACCCGAGCGTTTTCAAAAAGACCGTGGTGGACAGGCCAACGAGGACGCCTGCACAGGATGCGAGGAACAACCACTTCAGGATGCTGATGAACAACACCGAACTTTCCACTACTCTTCGTCTCATATCTGCCTTTCTTGCAGCCGATCCAATAGATCGGACTTGGTCCTTGTTTGTATTTAGGCTGCTGCAAGCTTTCCCTGTATGGGTGGGGCCTGCAATGAGATGATTTTATCCAAATTACTGGTACCCGTACCCAGCAGCTGTGTTTTTTTCCAATATAAATCAGGCGTTCGCGAGGGAATCCCTGGCCATGGCTGCACCTTTTCCAGCCATAAGAGCATGTTATTTCCTCGAAAGACTACGACACCTCAGCTACCACGGAGGCCGTTTCATCAGACGTTCGCCCTTGGGAATGATCGATATCCCGGATGGATCGCGGTGACAGGCGCAATGGAGCCGATCCACATCGGGCCCGAACCCGATCTGCTCGCCTTCGGTGAGTTCATTGAACTTGTCCACGATCACCCGCTTGAGCCGGCAGCCTCTCTTGATCACCGTGTGGTCCATGATGATACAGTCTTCAATGACGACATCCTCTCCAACGACGACATCGCGTCGTATCACTGAATTGACGATCCGCGCGTCTTTGATTAGTGCCCCCTCGGAGATGAAGCTGTTCCGAATATCGCCCTTCAGGATCTTCGCCGAAGGACCCTCATATTCCGAGGGATGGATGGGCCATTGCTTGTTATGCAGTTCAAACTTCGGCTGTTCACCCAGCATGTCCATGTGGGCATCGAAATAAGCGGGGATCGTTCCCACGTCCCGCCAATACCCCTGCTCCTCATAGGGCATGACGCCGGGGATGCTGTTGGCAGCAAAGTCATAGGCGAACACCTTCCCCGTAGCGACAAGGTCGGGGAGCAGATGGGTGCCGAAATCATGCTGGTTCTTCTCCTGACCTTTGACGAGCGCGTCAAGCAGGATATCCTTGTTGAATATGTAGTTTCCCATGGAGGCATAGGCCCGCATTGGGTCATCGGCCATGGGTGCGGGGTGGACCGGCTTTTCCTGGAACCCGGTGATCCTTCTGGACCGGTCAGTCTTGATGATGCCGAAGGCAGATGCCTGATCTATTGGCACCGGCCGGGCCGCGACCGTTACCGCAGCATTTCGCTCGAGGTGAAAATCGATCATCTGGCGGATGTCCATCCGGTAGATATGGTCCGCCCCGAACACTGCAACGAGTTCCGGCTGCTGGTCATAGATCAGGTTGATGTTCTGGTACACGGAGTCGGCGGTACCCTGGAACCACTCAAGTCCCATGCGCATTTGCGGCGGGACCACGGTGACGAAATGTTCCCTGACGATCGGGGACAGGACCCAGTTTTGGCGCACATGCTCTATCAGCGACTGGGACTTGTACTGCACCAGGAGGTAAATGGAATAGATGCGCGAGTTCACGAAGTTGCTCAGGACAAAATCCACGATCCGGTACCGCCCGCCGAAGGGGACGGACGGCTTTGACCGGTAATCGGTGAGCGGGGCAAGCCTCTCGCCTTTTCCTCCTGCAAGAACGAATGCGAGTATCTTGGGGTGCGACATATCAATGCTCCTTATGAGGCGGTACGCTTAGCAGGTTCTGAAAACCGGCCTCTGCCACGAACAGGGCCGGCATATCGCGTTATTCTATCTGCTCAAGCAGTGCCGCGGGAAACGAGGCATACACATCGGCAAGAGCGAGCACTCTCTTCCGGTTCTGTGCAATGGCGACGACGATCTCTTTAGTGAAGATATTGCGGAACTGCACCCGGCCTTAGAGAATTCTAAACGCCCTGCCTGAATTTGAAAATATCATCTACTTTTTCCATTCCTTTTCCTCCCTCAGGTACACGGTCCGGTGCGGGAAGGGGATCTCGATGCCCTCCTCGTTGAACCGCTTAAAGATCCTTTTTCTGAGCTCATGCTGGGCAAGGTACTGGTCCACAAATTCCTTGACCTGGCAGATAAGGGTAAAGTCCAGTGAACTGTCGCCGAAACCGGGAATGAAGCGCACAACGGGTTCCGGTTCCGCCAGGAGCCCCGGGATATCCAGGGCTCCTTTTTTTGCAACCTCGACGAGGATCCGCTCCACCTGCTCCGGATCAGAGGAGTAACTCACCCCGACCGGTATCATCAACGACATCCGCTTCTCCGGGAGATAGTAGTTCGTGACCACGCTTTGGGCGAGCTTGCTGTTCGGGACAACGACGACGTTGTTCGGCAGCATGCGGACCCGCGTGGTCCTCCAGGTGATGTCGTCGATGTATCCTTCCTGTCCTGTCTCGAGTTTGACGAAATCGCCGATCCTGAGGGACTTTTCCATCAGGATATGAATGCCGGCGAAGAGGTTGGCCAGGGTGTCCTGGAGCGCAAGGGCCACGGCGAGGCCGCCGACGCCGAGAGCGGTGAGCAGGGGAGCGATCGAGACGCCCAGCACGCTCAGACAGATCAGGAGGCCGATCACCAGGATCGCCCCTTTGAGGATGCCGTAGGCAAGACCGGTCGTGGGAATGGGGAGGTTGGATTTCTGGATGTAATTCTTAAACAGACGGCCCGCCAGGTTCGCAGAGGCGAGGGTCACGGCAAGAATTATGATAAGGTGAATGATCCTGGTTAAATATCCCAGGTGCTTCTCGGGAATGTCCGAGAAGGTCAATCCGAGATGAATGCTGATCGCCACGGCAAGCAGCAGGGAAGGGTTCTTGATCGACGAGATGACGATGTCATCGAATTGCGTCTCAGTCCGCGCGGCCCACCGGTGGAGGATGCGAAACAATATCGCCCGGACGATCAGCAGGACCGCTGCTGATGCCAGTACGATGACGACGGGTATGATTATCTGCTGTCCCGAGAAAACCATGGCGCCTCCCCTGTGAAGTATTCGCGGCGGATGCCGTGTGTCACGGCCGCTGCTTGCCATCCAACGGTCCTCGTGAACCGTTTTTTCTTTTTTTGATCGATCGCTTGAGCTGCCAGTAAGCAACCAAAGCTCCCCCGATCAGAGCGCCGGTGAGCGCGCAGAGCAGTATGACAACGGCGAGTGAAGCTTCAAATTTCCACGATAGAAAGGAGACAATGACAGGCACCGCATTTTGAACGGAAAAAAGGACTATTACGGACACCACCGCTATCATCAGAATGAGCGTAATCATGCGGCACCTCTATCTTTTGTTCCTCGTGAACGCCAAGACCGGGAAAATCCAGTTGTCAGGGGCCGGCGCTTATGGATGAATTGGGGTATGATCAGCAGTAACGCGGTCGATGGCGCAGCAGTAGATCAGGCAAGTGTTCGAGATAGCCATCGGTCCTCGACCCCACGGTAATAATCACACAGTGCCTGGCAAAAGGGGACGGGCGCCCCGGTCATGCCTTGAGACGCCGACGCCCGCATGAGGAAACGTGTAAGGTCAAAGATGCACAGAACTGCGGAATCAGCGTTTTTTGACGGCTTTTTTTCGCACCGAGGACTTTCCCCCCGATTCGAGGGCTCCGATCTGCGCCTCGAGCTTTTTCAGCTGCGAGACGATGTCCCGAACTTTCGCGTCAAGCGACGGGTTCTTTGTCCGGGTACCCATAAGCGCATACACACGGGCGCCGAGATCGGAGAACCCCTGGTGGACCTTCGTTTTGAGAGAAAAAACCTTATACTGCTTTTTCCCCTCGTCGCTCAGTTCGCCGACCTTCTTTTGCGCAACGAGCGCCCCCTTTTTCACGGCAACCATGCCTTTTCCCAGGCCCTGCTGAAGATCCTTCTTGATCGTTTCCCAGTTGATGCCTTCAAAATAACCCATCGTATCCTCCTCCAGGTGGAATGACATTCGAGTGCGTGTTGCTATTATAACATATAAAAAAAGGAAGGCACCGGATGATGCTTAATGTACCCGGTGCCTTGAAGGTAAGCAAGTACTGCTTCGTGTGAAGTCTGCACTGTTTACCATGCCGCTAAAACATTTCTTTTACGACGAGTACTATTGCCGGAGCAGGCGACCCTCTGTTCCAAAGAAGTGTTGCCCAGGCACCCGTTTCCTGGCGGACCATGCTACGGGTTTGCGACAAAGAAATCATCTCTTCTGTTTTTTTGCCAACACGCCTCGTTGTCATTTGTGCAGACAGGTTTTTCCTTGCCATAACTGAGAAGGGATATTCTCTTGGAAGCTATGCCCATATCCGTGAGATACTTCTTCGCCGTCGCGGCGCGCCGCTGGCCAAGCGCCACGTTGTACTCCTTTGTTCCCCGGTCGTCGCAGTTACCCTCGATCCGGATCTTCTCGGCAGGGTGTGCCTTCAGCCATTCGGCATTCGCTTTCATGGCCGCTCCAGCATCGGCCCGAATGGAGGATCTATCATAATCGAAATAAACAGGCTGCAGGCCGCTTCCCGCACTCAATGACCGGTCCCCGGACCTCTCACCGCTGCTGCTGGCCCCTGCCGCAGCCCTGCTTTCCGCATCGGTCGATTCAACTGGCGGCGTCGCGGGGGCGGTCACTTTTTCCGTCTGCGTTTCCTGCGAGGTTGTCATTTGCGTCTTCTTTGGGCACCCCCAAAGGACCAGCAACGCCAGTGCTGTTATTGCCACGAGATACAGTTGAACATGTTTCCGCATAAGAAATCCTCCTTTTAAAATTTGGTCGTTCCCTTCGTTTCAATTGATGTGAGGTAAATGGATTGCTGTGTACTCGCGATACTGCTGCCGAAAGAGAGAAAAAATCCTCCTGGCTGATTTCGCTTGCCCGACTAAATCGTTTGTGTTAAAATAATTTGCATACAAACTGTTTACCACGAATGCGTTTATTTGTCAAGCAGTTTATCAGGAGGCGGCATGTCCATCAATCCGGATACGGTATCAGAGATCATCGATAACCTGCGGCGGGTTTTCCAGGTCGTGAACGGGCAGTCGAAGAAGGCCGAGCGGGAGACAGGTCTCACGGGTCCGCAGCTCTGGGCGATCAAGATCATCTCGCAGGGTTCGCCGATCATGGTGTCGGAGATCGCGCGGCAGATGTATCTGCATCCCGCGACCGTGGTGGGCATACTTGATCGTCTGGAAAAGCAGGATCTTGTTACACGGGTGCGCTCAAATGAAGATCGTCGCGTGGTGCGCGTAGAGATGACCGCCCGGGGAGAGGCCCTGGTGAAAAAAGCGCCCGAAGTGGCGCAGGGACTTCTGGTCGCCGGTCTTGAAAAGCTGCCATTAAAACGGCTGAAAAATATAGCGGAAGGGCTGGATCAGCTTGTTGCGCTCCTCGGCGCACAGGGGATACCCCCTCAGCTCATCCTTTCCCCGGAAGTGAACAAACCATCGAAAAAATCGAGACAGGCGGGAAAATGAACGAATGCTTCAAATGGAGCCAATTGGTATGACTGAAAAAAAAAGAGAAGAATGGTGACACTCGCCGGGGCACCTCCTGCTGACCCTTATTACAGGGTCCTTCGCGCCCGGGATATTCATCGGTGCCGGTATGGTAGCCTAGTCTATAATATTCTTTGTCTCCAAACCCTCTGCCGCTGAAAACAGGCGCGTTCCAGCAATAACGATCATTGATCTTTTCATGATCCTATTAACCCTCCTCTATTTTAAGCCTATCACCCAGGACAACTGCAGTCAGGAAACCATGCCGAACGATAGGACCAAAGTCGTATCCCGCGCGGACAATACGGAAATTACTCGGCCCTACACCCGCTCCTTTTTCGGGTATAATTGAATTTGACCGAAGACCCATCGGGACCCATTCGTATGAAACTATTTACTCAAGGAGGACGTCAATGAAGATACCATGGAAGCAAAAAGAGCTATTCAACAGGTTTCTTGTTTTTTCAGCAGCGATAATTTTCGCAGCCGGCCTTTCCTCATCCAGCTTTGCGCCGGCCAGAGAAAAGGAAATTTCACCGGAATCCATAAAAACGCTCAGCAAGCTGAGTGAGGCCTTGTCCGATGTTGCCGAGGCAGTGCGGCCTGCCGTCGTCAACATATCAACAACAACAGTCGAGACCAGGGAGGACGACCCCTTCGGCGGTATGTTCAACGATCCTTTCTTTCGGCACTATTTTGGCGATCAGTTCGGCGGCGGACATCCGGGACAGAAACGAAAGTTCAAATCATCAGCCCTCGGTTCCGGCGTGATCGTTTCCGAACATGGTTATATCCTGACCAACAATCATGTAGTGAAGGGAGCGGACGAGATCAAGGTCATACTCTTTGACAAACGCGAGTTCAAGGGCAAGGTCGTGGGTACTGACCCGCGGACTGACCTGGCTGTAATCAAGATCGACGCAAAAGGACTGCCCACGCTCGCGTTCGGCGATTCCGGCAGGATGAAGACCGGCGATGTCGTCATTGCCGTCGGCAATCCCTTCGGACTGAATCAAACCATAACCATGGGTATCGTAAGCGCCGTGGGACGCTCGAACATCGGGCTGGCTGATTTTGAGGACTTCATCCAGACCGACGCCGCGATCAATCCGGGGAATTCCGGGGGAGCGCTGGTGAACGGCAGCGGCGAGCTCGTGGGCATCAATACGGCGATCTTCTCAACCAGCGGGGGCTACATGGGGATCGGGTTCTCGATCCCGTCGGACATGGCGAAAGCAGTCATGGACAGCATCATCAAGCACGGTAAAGTGGTCCGCGGCTGGCTCGGCGTAAGCATCCAGAACCTTACCCCCGAGCTCTCGAAATCACTCGGGATCAAAGAGACGGAAGGTGCCCTCATCTCCGGGGTGGAGAACGGCAGTCCTTCGGAAAAATCGGGCCTCAAGAGGGGAGATCTCGTCGTCGGGATGAACGATAAAAAGATCGCCGATGTTACGACCCTTCGCAACATGGTAGCCGCGATGGCGCCGGGAACGAAAACTGATTTCAAGGTCATCAGGAACGGCAAGGAGCAGACCATTTCGGTTACGCTGGGCGAGTACCAGGAAAAGCGGGTCGTGAAAAAAACCGAATTCAACAACGCGCTCAAGGGCGTCACGGTCCAGGAACTCACGCCGGGCCTTCGAAATAAATTAAATCTTCCGGAGAGCCTGGCCGGTGTGGTGGTCACGGAAATAGCGTCCGATAGCCAGGTACAGGGGCTCTTGCAGGCGAACGATGTGATCCAGGAAATAAACCGAAAAGCGGTCCGGAACGCGCAGGAGTACGAGGAGATCGTTTCAAAGATCGGCGTGCATGACACCGTCCTCCTTTTGATCTATAGGGACGGCGGGTCGGTCTATCTTACGATACAGCCGTAAGGGCGACTTTTTGCAGGTGGTGGGGGAGGGCGCTCATCTCCTTTTCCTGCTGATGACGGGATCGACACGAGGCTTGATGATGAAGGGAAGAATTCTTTTCGTATATGGGGCAATCACGTGTCTGCTGCTTTTACCGATGCGGGTTCCGGCGTCCCCTGATGCCAATGTGGTCCGCGCGACCCTCGCGAACGGGCTGCGAGTAGTGCTCGTGCCGAATGGCCTGGCGCCCGTGGTTACCACTGAAGTGAACTATCTCGTGGGTTCGAATGAAGCGCCCGATGGCTATCCGGGAATGGCTCATGCACAGGAGCATATGATGTTTCGCGGCAGCCCGGGGTTGTCGGCCGCCCAACTTGCCAACATCATTGCCCTGATGGGAGGCAGTTTCAACGCCGACACGCAGCAGACCGTGACCCAGTATTACTTGACGGTGCCCAAGGATGATCTTGACATTGCACTGAACGTGGAAGCGGCGCGCATGCGGGACGTCCTCGATACGGAAGAGCTTTGGGTGCAGGAGCGCGGAGCGATCGAACAGGAGGTGGCTCAGGACCTTTCGAATCCCGAGTACGTTTTTTCCAAGCGACTTCTCGAGGAAATGTTCACCAATACCCCCTATGCCCACGATGCCCTGGGGACACGCCCCTCGTTCGATAAGACGACCGGTGCAATGCTCAAGGCATTCTATAAATCGTGGTACGTTCCGAATAATGCTATTCTCATTATTGCGGGGGATATAGACCCGGTCAAGACCCTCGAAAAGGTGAAAGAACTGTTCGGATCGATCCCCGCAAGGCCCTTACCGCCGCGCCCGGACATTCATCTGGAGGCACTCAGACCTGCCTCGATCAATCTCGATACCGACCTCCCCTATGGACTTGCCGTCGTAGCCTTCCGCCTGCCCGGTTACCGCAGTCCCGACTATGCAGCCGGGCAAATTCTGTCCGATGTTCTGGACAGTCAGCGAGCAAACATCTATACACTGGTCACAGAAGGCAAGGCCCTCTTCACCGGGTTCGACGGCGGGTCGCTGCCGCAGGCATCATTCGGGTATGCCACCGCTGCGTTTCCCTCGGGAGGGGATGGCGCTTCATTGGTCACCGCAGTAAAAAAAATAATAGCCGAATACGTGAAAACCGGGGTTCCGGCCGACATCGTCGAGGCCTCAAAGCGTCATGAGATCACGGACGCTGAGTTTCAATCCAACTCCATTTCCGGGCTTGCAGGGGTTTGGTCCCAGGCCCTTGCCGTGGAAGGCCGCTCCTCACCGGATGACGATATCGAGGCCATCAAAAAAGTGACCGTGGAAGACGTGAATCGCGTTCTCAGAGAATATCTCGCAAATGACAGCGCGATCACGGCCGTACTCACGCCCCGACCCTCGGGAAAGCCGCTGGCAGTTAAAGGTTTTGGCGGCGGGGAATCCTTTGCCCCGACGGAGACCAAGCCCGCGATACTTCCTGATTGGGCGAAAAGAGTCGAAACGCTGCCGAGCGTCCCGGTTTCAAGGGTCAAACCCACGGTCTCGCTATTACCCAACGGCATTCGCCTGATCGTTCAGCCGGAAAACGTAAGTTCCACGGTGACCGTTATGGGCCAGATCAGGAGCAAACCCGAGATGGAAGAACCGGCCGGAAAAGAAGGGGTCGCCGATCTGCTGGAAAGCCTGTTTTCGTACGGCACGACGTCTCTCGACAGGCTTGCATTTCAGAAGGCTCAGGACGATATCGGGGCAACCATCTCGGCCGGTACAAGTTTTTCGCTCAGGGTCCTCTCCGACCACTTTGACCGCGGCATGGCGCTTCTGGCGGACAATTTGCTGCACCCCGCGCTGCCCGATTCCGCATTCGCCGTCATGCGGCAGGATAAATTAAGCTCATTGCCCGGTCTGCTCAAAAGCCCTTCGTATCTTTCACGACGCGCACTTCGCGAAGCGATCTTTCCCAGGAATGATTCCTCGCTTCGTGAGGCCTTGCCGGAGACGGTCGGCAGGCTATCCCTGAAGGATGTCAGGTCGTACTATGACACCGTGTTTCGCCCCGACCTGACCACGATCGTTGTCATCGGCAGGATAACGCCCGGGCAGGCCAGGAGCGCTGTTGAGAATTATCTCGGTTCATGGAAGTCGCACGGCAGCAAACCGGAGACGGATCTCCCTCCCGTGCAGTCCAATAAGTCCTCCGCTGTTGCGGTGCCCGATGAGAGCCGGGTTCAGGACCAGGTGACACTAGCCGAGACAATCGGCATCACACGTTCCCATCCGGATTATTACAAACTGATGCTCGGTAATCACGTGTTATCAGGCGCATTTTACGCGTCGCGGTTGTATCATGATCTGCGCGAGCAGGCCGGCCTGGTCTATACGGTAGAGTCCTTCATCCAGGCGAGCAAAACCCGTGCGCTGTTCGGGGTCTTCTTTGCCTGCGATCCCCCGAACGTTGCCAAGGCCCGAAGCCTGGTTGAGCGCAACGTGCGAGCATTGCAGACCGCCCCTGTTACGCAAGCTGAGTTGCTGCAGGCCAAGATCCTGCTCATGAGGCAACTGACCCTCGCAGAATCGAGTACGGACAGTATCGCCGGGGGAATGCTTTCGCGTTCCCAGGAGGACCTGCCTCTGGACGAGCCTGTACGCGCCGCCGAACAATACGTTCAGATCTCGTCACAACAGGTGCAAGAAGCATTTAGCAAGTGGATCAGACCTGACGGATTTGTTCAAGTGACCCTTGGACCGAACCCATGACTGCATGACCGCAATAAACGGGGAGAGCATGGATCATTTTAGAAGCATCAGCTTCCTATTATAGCTGTTGTCTCTTTCTTCTATCGTCATTCCGCAAGCGGAGTCCAGGACTTTCACCTTGCCCTCCCGTTACAGGGCTCTTCTCAAAGAGCCTCACTCCGCTCTAAAAAGCATTCTTACTCTTCTTCAACTCGATACCCCAGTTTTTCGATGCTGTCCCGCGTGATCTTCGTCAGTTTTTCCTCTTCGATCGCGGTTTCATCGAACTTGACGGCGATCTTCCCGTGCTCCACGTCAATGGACTCCACACCGTCCATGCCGCCGACGAACCGCCGCAATGCAAGCGAGCACTCAGCGCAGAGATTATTGCTTACGCTAAACAGAGCGATTTTCATAGTACGTCACCTCCTAATTGCTCTTTTCACCAAGTTCACGCCATTCACTCCTTTGTCCGAGCGTTCACCGCATGTCAAGTGACTGAACGGCGATAGGGTAACGCTGAACCGGATGCATACCGGTGACTTTGCCCGAACGAAGTTCGTACGCCAACAGGACACCGTAATTTTTTGCAGCAACCGCGATCAGACCCCGGGGTTTTCCAGAGCAGTCTTGCCTCCGGCTTCAGCGATGATAAGGTCGATCTGCGTCTTGTCGAGGATCTCTTCCTTGAGAAGAGCGGCAGCGAGCGGATCGAGAATGTGCCGGTTCTTCGAGAGGATGTCCAGCGCCCTGCCTTCCGCTTCCTGAAGCAATCGCTGGATCTCCTGGTCCATGATCCAGGCCATTTCATCGCTGTAGCGCTTGGGCTGGGCGAGTTCCATGCCGAGAAACGGGTGCTCTTCTCCTCTCCCGAGGTTCATCGGCCCCACCTTAGCGCTCATGCCCCACTGGGCCACCATCTTCTCAGCGAGGGAGGTGGCTTCCTTCAAATCGCTCTGCGCGCCGCTGCTCACGTCGTTGAACACGAGCTTCTCGGCGCCTCTGCCGCCCAGGGCCACGCACAACTTGTTTACGAGATACGTGCGGGGATAATAATGCCGGTCCTCCTCCGGCAGGAGCTGGGTGACGCCCATTGCCATGCCGCGCGGAATGATGCTCACTTTATAGATCGGGTCCGTGCCCGGAAGTTCCCGGGCAACAAGTGCATGCCCCGCTTCGTGATAGGCGGTGATCTTCTTCTCCGTGTCCGTGATCGTCTCCTCCCGCACGTTGCCCATCAGGATCGTGTCCCGCGCCTCCTCAAAATCGCGCATATGAACAATGTTCTCGTTTTTTCGGAGGGCGACCAGCGCCGCCTGGTTCGCAAGGTTCTCCAGGTCCGCGCCGGTCATGCCCGGTGTTCCGCGCGCGATGGTCACGAGATCCACGTCACTGGCAAGCGCCTTGTTCTTCACGTGGATCGCGAGAATGGCCTTGCGCTCCTTCCACCCCGGCCTGTCCACCACGATATGCTTGTCGAACCGGCCCGGCCGCAGAAGAGCCGGATCCAGGACATCGGGCCTGTTCGTCGCTGCCATGACGATGACCTCCTCGTTGGGGTCGAACCCGTCCATCTCGCTCAAAAGCTGGTTAAGGGTCTGTTCGCGTTCGTCATGGCCTCCACCGAGTCCCGCGCCGCGCGTCCGGCCCACAGCGTCGATCTCGTCAATAAAGATAATGCCGGGGTGGGTCGCACGCGCCTTCTTGAACATGTCCCGAACCCGGGACGCGCCTACGCCGACGAACATCTCGATGAACTCAGAAGCGCTGATACTGTAAAAGGGCACCCCTGCCTCGCCAGCGGTTGCGCGGGCCAGGAGGGTCTTTCCGGTGCCCGGGGGGCCGATCAAGAGCACGCCCTTGGGGACCTTGGCCCCGATTTTAACGTACTTCGAGGAGTCTTTCAGAAATTCGATCGACTCTCTGAGCTCCTGCTTGACATTGTCGAGTCCGGCCACGTCCTCGAACGTCACTTTCGGCCGCTTGACGTCATAGAGCTTGGCCTTGCTCTGACCGAAGGTGAAGAGACCTCCGGCCCCGCCCTGGACCTGCTGCTGCGCGCGCCGCATGATGAAAAACCAGACGCCCAGGATCAACACCCACGGCAGAATTCCCATCAGGAAGTTCCAGAACGGCGAGCCATCTTCCGGCGGTTCGACGGTGATGGCAACGTTCTTCGCGCTCAGACGGGTCAAAAGGTCATCGCCCTGGAAGGTCGGGAGAAAGGTCTGGAAGAACTGCACGGAAACCGCTTTTGGAGATCCGGCAACCTTTATTTCCGTTTTTTTTACCAGTTCACCGTCCACCCTAAGTTTTTGGATGGATACTGATTTGATGTTCGAGGCATCAAGCTGCTCCAGGAACTGTGTGTAGGTTACGGGATAGTGGGGAGAGACGGAAGGGGTTGTAGAGAGCTGCCAAACGTAAAAGACAATGGTGAGCAGGACGACAGCCAGCAGGAGTCTTCCCTGCGGGCTTTTGAACTGGTCGGTCATTTTATTGGATTTTCCCTGTTCGGCATTCATAGAATGATTATAGCACGGGCCGCGCCTTAGCCGCCGGGCCGCTGCCCCGTGGCTTTCCCCAAATTCGTGCCCTTCCTCCTCTTTCGTTCAACTCAGCACCGGCTCAGGAATCATCATGCAGCCGCCTCTGGTTCCTTCTTTACGAGGAGAATGGAGCAGGGCATTCTGCGGACCAGCTCCTCGTTGCTGCGGCCGAACAGGAAGTGCTCCAACCGGCCTTCTTCGTGGGCGAGCATGATAAGGAGATTGATCTTCTTTTTCTTGATCACATCCAGTATCTCCGCTATCGGGTCTCCTTCCCGGAGGAGAACATCAATATGCATGCCGCTCTTGTTTTCGCTCGCGATGATCTCATCCAGCTGCTGTCGCGATTTCTTCATCAGGTTCTGGAAGTCCTTTTCCAGGTTCGGCAAGGGGAGATTCCATCCCTCGATCCCGAAGGGATCATGGATCACATGAACGACAGTCACTTCGGCCCCGTACTTTTTTGCCAGTGAAATTCCGTAATGAACCGCCTTTTTGCAATATCTGGTCATCCTGCTTACCACAAGAATCTTATCGATGTCTTCCATTTGATTTCTCCTCGCTGTGTCAAGATCATCACTCGCGGATACGGTGACGCAATAGCCGCAAACAAACCGTTTTACAGGGATACGGAAAATTCAAGCTTTCTCTCGCCAAGAAAAAAGCTTTTTCTTACGACATTCACACTTACGGTCTGGCCCGGTTTCTTGTCGAACAGGGCGATCTTCAAATCGCTTACGCTTTCTATCTTCCATCCGTCGAGTGAAGTGATAATGTCGCCTTCCTTGAGCCCTGCTTTCAGTGCCAGGCTATCAGGCGAAAAATCATTTACTTGAACGGTGCTGTTTCCTTCCTTGACGATAACTCCCAGCTTCGCGCTAAAAGGCGTGTCGAGGGGTCTTGGAAAGAGCACATAAGTGCCGACGTCCTTGTCGAAGACGCCGTTTATAAGCGTGACATAGTCTTTGCCGGTAAGCCGGTGAATCCGGTTGGGGATCCCCGAACCGTACATGACATGTTCAACTCCTGCGAGCACGACCATCTGAAAACCGGGCTGTTCCTCCAGGAATCGGGCGGCAGAGTGCGCCATGGTCTCGTCCCAGAGTATCTGCGACTGGTAGAAGTTGTCGAATGCAATTCCCGGGGGATGGCCTTCGAATACCTCTTTCATGCGCTGTTTATGCGATTCATCCGACATGTCCATGTCCTGGGGTATCTCTTTCCTTTCCTCCGCGGAAAGCGCATCGAGTCCTCCCCTGGCCACTTTGTCCACAATTTCCGACCTCTGGTTGAGCGCGACGATGGGAATACCCTTTGCCCTGGCGAACTCTATGATCTCCTGGTAATAAATGTAGTCAAAATTCCACCTCTTGAAATATTCCGTCTTTTTTAGAAATTCTCTTTCATCCAGCGTTCCCGAGAGATACCCGTCGATGAACTTCTGGAACGGTGTCTGGAACATTTCCATCCCGAGCGCGAATTTCCTCCCCTGTTTAAAGAGGCCCATGATTACCGCGAGCTCCACCCTGTGGTCTTCATAGTTGGTGTGCCGTTCTCCAATGAGGATAAGAGGCTTGTCGCTGACCGCATCTATTATTTTATCGAGCTTTAATGATCTCGGGGGTTCCACCCCTTCTACGGGATCATGAAGATTGAATACCATGCCGCGGCTTGTTTCGGCAATATCCTTTGCAACGTTTTTCCCTTTCTCAAAGCGCAGGACCGAATACTTCCCATAGTGGAATATCTTTCCCGCGGCGAGGTCGACTTCTTCTTTCGAATCTCCCTGCGCATAGGCCACAACCTTTGAGGCATTCAGGGGATTGTTCCTTACGACAAGGAGAAACCCCTGCTTCCTTGCCCCGGCCTCTCCGAAGAGCCTTTTTAGGACAGGGCTTTCAGAGCCCAAAACGAGGAGCGAGGAGGACTTGATGTCCTTGTCGCTCAACTCCCCCTGTTCTTTGGCCGCAAACCCCGCACTTTTGAAAACAGCCATTAAACCGGCGTACTGCTCTTTTTCTTTTTCAGAATAAACGATCAACTTTTGCTCATCCCCCAGCAGCCGCGCAATGACAGGGGGAAATTCGTCGCGCGCAAGCGTCCTCATAACATCGTAATCATCATCAAAGATCAGGGCCAAGGGGCTCTCTTTTACGGCGATATCGAAATAATTCCGTTCTTTTTCCAGCGGCAGCGTCTGCTTCACTTCACCTCCTTCTTCTCTGATCTTCGCGGGCAACGCAACTCTATAAAGCGCTCCCTTCTGCTTGATCTCGAATGAGGCAGTCGGCTTTCCCTTGAGAACCAGCGCCCCGGGGTATCGAACTTCGAATGAAGGAACGCCCTTGCGGTCGAGCCACTGGCTGAAAAACCATCCGAGGTCCCTGCCCGCCTCCCGCTCAAAGGAACTCTCCACATCGGCCCACGATGCCTTTTTAAATTTATGGTCATCGATGAGCGTCCGGAGGGATTTATAGAATTTATCTTTTCCTACCAGGTTCTCCAGCATGCGGAAAAGCATGGCGCCTTTCCCGTATCCAATCGCGGTGGAGGAGAAGCCGGTCCTCGCCATGAAATCCCGGAGGGGGAAGTCCTTTTCAGGGGAGACATAGCTCTGGAAATTAATGAGGATATTCTTTCGGTACTCCCATCCCTTGCCTTTCTGCTCCTCGTAAAGATGATCGGAGAGATAGGTGGTGATCGCTTCAAGCCAGTTGCCTTTTCTAAAGTCGGCAAACACATAGTTCCCGAACCATTGATGGGTAATTTCATGACCCAGGGAGGTCTCGGGAATGAACGGGAGACGGATGACGTCCCTCCCCAGAAGGGTGAAGGTAGGCATGGAAAGACCCGTCGGCAGGATATTTTCCACAACGGAGAACCTTTTGTACGGGTACGGGACGAGCAATTTATTATACATTTTGAAATATTTCTTCATGTGGTCGATATAGTCTGCGGCAAGGGAGACATCCTCGGGAAAGAAATAGGCATAAATATCTATGCCGTCTACCGAGTCCCTTACCTCCCGGTATTCGCCCGCAACAAGGCTTATCCCTGATAAGGGGTGCGGAAAATCAAAGGAGCACTCCCTGCCCGACGGCGTCCCCCTTGCGGTGATTTCATCCGCCTCCGATATGACGATGAAATTATCCGGAACGAGAACGATGAGCTTATAAAGGGCAAGACCGCTGATCGCAGGATACCAGTCAGCGGTGAGCGAGATGCCGCCGGCGCTTACCACCCCGGTTGAGACCACGCCTGCATTCTCAAGGTTCACCATGTCCCCGGGCTCTCCCTTGAAGGTCCCTTCGTACCTTATTTCGAGTGTTCCTTTGCCGGCTATCCTGAACAGGCCCTCTTTGATTTTGTAATCCGCAGGCGACCCGTTCAAAGAGACCGAGGTGATCCTGAGATTGCCGGCAGAAACCATCGTATCGACGGCCTCCGGCAGCGTAATTGATGCCGCGCCTTTCAGGAGATGACTTTTCAAGTCGAACGAAACGACCAGACGGTATACCGGAAGGGGCTGCACGGGTTTTTTTTCCGCACCATACACGTCCGCCTGAAATGCAGTGAGAGCAAGGGCAAAAAGTAAAAGACATCCTGTTTTGCTGTATGTAGTCAAGTTCGATCTCCTTCCAAGTCATTTATGCGCAATATTCCCATTTGCTTTTTTATCGCGATCACACGGATCTCATACGCCTCACTGCGTTTATTCATTGTGCGCTGAGAAAGTCCGACGCACCGCCTGCAATTGTCCCTCCTGCGCAAGCTCTATCGGCGCAACAATATTCTTGTTTCAGCTCTCGGCCGGATTTTGCCATCATTACTGCGTTACGACAACCAAAAAGTTCGTGTTTTCCCATCGTCGGGCTTGAGTCCAATAGAACGTGAACTCCAGCGTCCCCCCGACAGGAAGATGCTTTGTCAAAAGGTCTGCGCAATGGACACCGAGGCCCGTATCCCGGGTGGACGTTTCGTTAACCGTGCGCCATCCGTCCGCACTCCATCGCACCATCGCGGGCGACAGTACCTCAAGACGAAGCGTCTTGCCCGCCATCATGGCCCGACACTTGTGGTTGAACCGCCAGATGGAGTAGGGCGACCCGGTCTTATCCTCCTGATAGCGCTTGACGGTCTGCGGCGGCGTATCGAACACGCGTCCATCATGCAAAGACCGCCTCAGCTTCACGTACTCGGAGTGGGCCCAGACCAGCGGCATGGCCGAGCCCGAGGGCCTGCCAAAAAAGAGTTCTTTCTCAGGGATGTCCGGGGCGTCCCAGACCTGCTCGGATATCATTCCGCCTTCGTTTGCGAAGGCTTCGAGTGCGTGGAGCAGGTTCTCCGCTTCAACGCTGCGGCTGGCCGCGAGTTCGTAATGAGCGCGCTCGCCGGTGAGCAAAGGCCAGGCCCTCCCGATGCCCGTGCCATCGAACGGCGAACCGTCCGCGTGCTCTCCATAGCCGTCGTCATTGTACCGGTGCCAGGCCGGGCCGTGGGGCGTCTCCACCTTCAAGAACGCGTCTATGACCTTGACCGTATTGACAATACGCGGATCATCGGCCGCGCGAAGGCCGAAACGGACGAGGCTCAGGGCATCGGGGCTCACGATATGCATTGCGGGCTCGGCGCTTTGGCCGACAGGCCTGTTCTTGATCGGCACGAACCCTCCTCCCGGAGAGGCCGCATCGGCGGTGTCCGGCGGCGCGATGCGCACGTAATAGCCGTCAACTCCCGCGCTCTTTGCCAGCTCCGTTCCCGTCACGTAGACCCAGCGTTCGATGTTCGCGTTCCAGGTGTCGGCGATTTCGCGGAGATATACGGCGGCCTTGGGCTCCTTGTTCAGCTCGGCGAGGTCCGCGGCGACCAGGAGCGCCGCGATCTCCACTGCAAGCGTGAAAGGCGAATAGCCCGCATCTTCCTCCCAGCGGTCCTGCTGCGTTACCGGACCATTCCGCACGATAAAGCCTGCCGCCCTTCTCACCATGGGCCAGAGCCCGACGAGGTCACGCTTGTCCAGCGCCTTTTCCCTCCGCGCCATATCAACCAGAAGAATGGGAAAAGCGGTCTCGTCCATCTGGATGCCGCCCCAGTATGGTGTACCGTCGAGCCACATGTTCTGCGGCCAGTATCCATCCGCTTCCTGCGTAACCTGAAGATAGTAGAGCACCCGATGAACATCCTCGCGCGCACCCGCGGCCAGAAGTCCACCTGCGGACTCAACCAGGTCCCGTGGCCACGCAAGATGATATCCGCCGAGATCGTTATCGCCCTTGGAAAAACCCCAGGGAATGGCAAGGCTGGCTATCAGGCCGCCGGGAAAGCGTTTTGACTCGTGGGTCCTGAGGACCGCGGTACTCACCCGGAACAGGTTATGGGCGCCGCTCTTCGCGTTGTCCATGACGGGCAGCGTCCGCTGCCACACCTGCCACTCGCGAATGTACAAGGCCTGCGCCGACTCGAATCCATCGTAGAGACTTGCCAGTGCGCGATTTCCGGCCTCGGAAAAATTGCTGCCGAACCCCAGTGCAAGAAGGAACGCGCCGCTCGATGCTGCGAGATCAATTTCGCCGCAGAGCGCCACGTTGCCGTTCTCGGCGCGCGCGTATTCCCGGGTTATGATCCTGTTGCGCATCAGGTCCTGCCACGTATCGGAAGCGCCGACAAAACCGACGGAACGCCTGAGCCAGTCGGCTGAACAAGCCAGTGCCAGGGCATTACCGTCTCGCTCCGCAAAAAGCATGGGCACACCCTTGTAGTCGCCGACCCACGCGGTGTTTCCGGCGCCGTGATTCCCCAGATGAGGCGCCAGAAGGGCATAGAGATGGTAGTCCGGTATCTTCCCCTGAAGAGCAACGAACCGGGCCCGCTGGAGCACAACGTCCCTTCGGGGATCAGCGATGATATCTTTCTCGATCCGGTAGCGGCCCTCCTTGCAAGTGTTTTCCAGATGATAGGCCGGAACTCCCTCGGCGCTATAGGTCAGGAGCGATGAGGCATGGCGTTTTTCCTCGGAGAAAAATTCCCGGCCGTCGGTGATGATGAGGCCAAGGTCACGTGTGCACGCCTGGTCCACACGAGGATAGTATATCTCGTTCAGGATGCCGTGGCTCAGGGTGAACCAGACACGGCTTGCGGGACTCAGCGATGTCCCCACGCCGCTCTTGGCGCTCGATGTCCAGCGGGCCTGACTGCCCGGCCATCCGGGAGCGTAATCTGTCCCATCACCCATGATTTCGTGTCCTCCTTACCGCGTTAAGACGAACCCTTTTTTTAATCTCATGGCACCAGTTCATTGTTTATAAGCTCCGAGCTTTCATTTTGAGTGGCTCCACTTCCAGTTCCGGATCTCCGGCAGGTCCTCGCCGTTTTTGTCTATGTACTGCTTGTGCTCGATGAGCTTGTCCTTGAGCTGCTGCTTCAGGTAGATGCCCTTGTCGCCGGTCTGCGGCAGGCGGTCGATGGTGTCCATCACGAGGTGGAAGCGGTCCAGATCGTTCATCACGGTCATGTCGAAGGGCGTGGTGATGGTGCCTTCTTCCTTGTAGCCGCGGACATGGATATTGTCGTGGTTGGTGCGGCG
>JBARBN010000173.1:0-3801 GCA_049793155.1 Nitrospirota bacterium | reverse complement strand
GGAAGCGTTTCCCTGGTTTTTTTTTACAACAACGGATCAAAAGGAGAGCACCATGGCAGAGGCAAAACAGGGAGATACGGTTCAATTACATTACATGGGCAAGCTGCCCGATGGCACCATTTTCGATTCGTCGCGGGAACGCCGTCCGCTGCAGTTCACCATCGGCAACGGACAGGTTATCGCCGGATTCGAACAGGCGGTGGTCGGGATGAAGGTCGGCGATTTAAAGACCGCGAGGATCCCGATGGAGCAGGCTTATGGTCCCCGTCGCGATGACCTGGTCGTGACGATGGACCGCAGCAAGCTGCCGCCGGGCTTGAATCCCAAGGTTGGCCAGCGTCTCGAGATGACCCAGGTCGATGACCAGACCAGCCTGGTCACGGTTACGGGTGCGACTGAATCGACGTTGACGCTCGATGCCAATCATCCGCTGGCCGGCAAGGAACTGACCTTCGATATCGAGCTCGTCGGGATATTGTAGTTGTGGTTTATCGTAACTGCTCAGGATGGCCGCAAAAGAACTCAAAGAACTCAAAAAAGGAAAACCAGAAAACGTAAATTTCAGTTTTAAATTCTTACTGCGTTCCTTGCGTTCTTTCGCGGCAAACTGGTTTTGACCCGAGTAGCGAGGTTTATTGGCTATTCCTCAAAGAGGAGAATTCATGGATATCAAGATCACCTTCCCTGGAGGGAAAAAAGTCGATGCCGAAGTGACCGGGATGGTCATTCACACGGACCAGCCGAAGCTCGAGGGCGGTGAGGATACCGCGCCGGGTCCCTATCTTCTTTTTCTTGCCTCCATCGGAACCTGTGCCGGCATTTACGTCCTTAGCTTCTGTCAGGAGCGGAACATACCAACCGACAAGATCACCCTCACCGAGCGGCTCGTATTTGCACAAACGCCTGAAGGAAAATCGTTCCTTGATACCATCGCCATAGACATCAATGTCCCGCCGGACTTTCCGGAAAAGTATCACAAGACCCTCATTAAGGTCGTGGACCAGTGCCACGTAAAGAAGACCATTATGCACCCCCCGAAGTTTGCGATCAACACCGTCGTTCAGAGGTAGGCCCTGCAAAAACACGACAAAGATTGCGAAAATAAAATAGTGCAAACAGGAGATCGAGGCCGCAGAGACGCTTTCTCAATATACTTAAATTCCTTCTCTGTGGCATCTGTGGTTAAAATCTTGACAATACGAAGCCGAAATTCACTATGAAGAAAACACCCGGCCTGCAATCCGTTCTTCGCGTCGTTCTTTACTACTTTGTGTTCGGCATCGCGTGGATCATCCTCTCCAACAACCTGCTCGAACTGCTCACCCCTGATCCGCGTCGAATGAGCATGTTCCAGAACTTTACCGGCTGGGCTTTTGTTATCGCCAGCTCTCTGCTCATCTATTTTACGATCCAGCGCGAGCTCCGGTCGAGATCCGTAGCCGACGCGAAGCTGCTGGAGTCCGAAGAGAAATACCGCACCCTTATCGAAACCGACAACGACGCCGTCTTCATCATTGACGCTGAAACGGGGATCATCCTTGACGCCAACAAAAAAGCCGACGACCTCCTCGGGATGCCGCATGAGAAGATCATCGGAATGCACCAGAAGGAGATCCATGCCGAAGAAGATGCCGACCAATGCGCCAAGATCCTTGATGATTCGCTCGAGAACGGTGGTGTAGTTGCCGGCGACGTCTGCGTCTTCAACAGGGGAGGGAAAAAAATTCCCGTTGAGATCAGCGTGACCGTCGTCGAAAGGCACGGGAAAAAGGTCATTCAGAGTTTCTTCCGGGACATTACCAAGAGAAAACACGCCGAAGACCTGGCAAAGGAACGGCTCCAGCGCCTCACGGCCCTTCATGCCATTGACATGATCATCAGCTCCAGCCTCGATCTTCGGGTGACGCTCTCCGAGTTCCTTGACCTCGTGATCGCGCAGCTGCGCGTGGACGCTGCTGATGTTCTGCTCCTGAACCCCCATACCCAGACCCTCGAATTTGCCGCAGGCCGCGGGTTCATCTCGAAAGACGTTCAACGCGCACGTCTCCGCATGGGTGAAGGCATTGCGGGCCTTGCCGCCCTCGAGCACCGGAGCATCAGCATCCCGAACATCCTCGCCCCTGCAAGCGGCTTCCGGCGCGCGCCGCTCTTCGAGAGCGAAGGGTTCATCGCCTATGCTGTGGTGCCTCTCATGGCAAAAGGCCACATAACGGGCGTGCTTGAGGTCCTCCACCGGTCACCCCTTGTCCTGGATACGGAATGGCTGAACTTCCTCGAAGCCCTTGCCGCCCAGGCCGCTATAGCCATAGACAACGCCGCTCTCTTCAATGAGCTCCAGCGATCGGCGATCGAGGTCACGGTGGCGTACGATGCCACCCTCGAGGGCTGGGCCAGCGCCCTCGATCTTCGAAACAGGGCGACCGAGCGCCACACGGAGCGGGTAGCGGAAATGACCATGCGACTCGCGCGGTCCATGGGGATCGGCGAACAGGAGCTGGTGCATATTCGGCGAGGCGCCCTGCTGCACGACATCGGCAAGATAGCCATTCCCGACAGCATCCTGCTCAAGCCGGGTCCTCTTACGGACGAGGAGTGGGCCCTGATGCGCAAGCATCCCCAGGACGCCTTCGACATGCTCCTGCCGATCGCGTATCTCCGGCCTGCGCTGGACATTCCCTATGCTCATCATGAAAAGTGGGACGGCAGCGGGTATCCCCGTTCATTAAAGGGAGAACAGATCCCCCTTGCGGCCAGGATCTTCGCTGTCGCGGACGTGTGGGATGCCATGACCGATGAGCTGCGGCCGTACAGAAAAGCGATGTCAAAAGAGGAGATCCGGGAACACATTCGCGGCCTGGCGGGGAGCCACCTTGACCCAAAAGTGGTCGATGCCTTTTTGAAGCTGGAGTGGTAAAGATTCAGGTGGACAGGCTGAAGGTGGAAGATGTTTAGAGGCATTCAACCTGAGATACTTCAGTCTTCAACCTAATAACCGGCTCACCTCAGTCTTCACCCTAAATACCTTCATCATCATAGAGAATAAACATGCCCGGCGTAAATGACTTTGACAGGAACGTTCAGCAATACGAAGCGTGGTTTGTCGACAACCCCTTAGCCTACGTGTCCGAGCTTCATGCCGTGCGGGAACTGCTTCCGACCAGCGGGATCGGGATCGAGATCGGCATCGGGACCGGCCGTTTCTCAGCGCCGCTTGGGATCGCGCAGGGCATCGAGCCGTCAAGACCCATGGCGGAAGTAGCGAAGAAAAAAGGGATCGACGTGATCTTCGGTGTTGCCGAGAACCTGCCTTACAGGGATTCGGAATTCGACTTTTGCCTCATGGTCACCACGGTCTGTTTTCTTGACGATATCGATCTGGCGTTTCAGGAGGCATTCCGGGTACTCAAGCCGGGCGGCTCGTTCATCATCGGGTTCGTGGACAAGAACAGCCCCATCGGCAGGGCATACGAACAGCGGAAGAACAAGAGCCTGTTCTACAAGGCGGCCGTGTTCTATTCCGTCGACGATCTTCTCGGTCACCTTAAAAAGGCCGGGTTCCTGAAATTCCGCTTTTGCCAGACGCTCTTCGGTCCCCTGCAGGACATGCGGGAACCATCGGAGGTCAAAGAAGGGTTCGGTGAAGGGTCGTTCGTGGTGATCAGGGCGGATAAACCTGAAGAGGGCAGGTAGCTGCAAAGAGCACAAAGATTACAGAAAAAAACGGGAAAAGATCAGTTAAGCCACCAAAAAGCAGATAAGGCACAAACAAATTAATCGTTCATATATAATGGACAGTATTTC
>JBARBN010000172.1:0-3829 GCA_049793155.1 Nitrospirota bacterium | reverse complement strand
TGAATATAAGGTCTCAGCCCATCCCTTCACGTTTTGCCACTATCTTGCATCATCGCGGCAGCGAGGTGACATTCTCTTGAGCCCCCAGAAGGGTCTCGGATGCTCCAACGCTCAATTCATATTCGGTTGGAAGGAAATGGATGAGGGAGAAATAAAAAGTCACTTTAAATACACCAAAGACAAAGCGCAGGCTGAGCGTTTCGTAAAGACAAAGAAACGTCTTCCGAAAAACCTTCTGGCATTTGCCACGGCACCGCTCCACAAGGCGCCGTATACACCGGACGTGATCCACGGCATGAGCGACGTTATGCAGGCATACCATCTGGGGAACGACTGGTGCGCGGCAATGGACATCCAGCCCTTCGAGATGACCATGACCATGAACAGCTCGGCATGCCACGGTGTCACATCCGTCTATCTGAACCATAAGCCGAACATCACGACCATGTGCAGCGGCAGTTACACTGCGGGAAAGACCGAACAGGGCGAGCTTAACTGGATCTGGCCAGGCGACCAGCTCGAACCTACAGTGCGGTGGATGCTCGAGCGCACCGTTCGCGATGGAGGGGTGTCGTATCCTCGTACCGGAGAAACCTATCCCGGTTTCAACATGTGTAAACTCTGCCCGTTCCTGGTGTGGACGAAACCGTTGGAGAAATAGAAGCCTTATAAGGAAAGGCAGTACCTGGTGACGATAGCGTCTACTTATCGTCTCATTATAATTCCGAAAGGGCACTGTCAATTCCGTTGTTAGTATCCCTGCTGGGATTCCTCGAATATCAGTATATACTTCTCCAAATGAGGTGAATTCGATGAAGATAGTGATGGCAAAAGGTGTAAACTTTCTCTTTGCGAGAAAATATATCGAAGGCAAATACAGTGCGGAGACCTGGAATAGGGTCATGCAGTCCCTGTCCAGTGAATCTAAGGCTGTCTGGACCGGCGTTCTCCTGGCAGGCAGTGAGTATCCATTTGCAGCATTCAAGGAGATGATATCCTCCCTGAACAAGGAGTTGAAGACAGCGAAGGATTCGGAGATAGCCGCGATCTATGAATACATAGCCGACCAGAGCCTGAGTAAGACATATAAGATCTTTTTTAAGCTCGCGAACCCGTCCTTTGTGATCAAAAATTACCCAAAATTGTGGAACATGTTCTTCAATTCGGGAACAGTTGAGGTACAGGTGGCGGAGAGCGGACATGCGATTCTGAAATTCCTTCTGCCCGAGATCTTCAACGACTGGCTTCCTCCTGCGTGCCTGGGATATTCAAAAAAAGCCGTTGAGATGGCCGGCGGCCGTAACCTGGTCATGAAAAAGAACAGTGCCGGGAAAACGTCGGATGGCCAGTGGGAAACCGTGTATGAACTGCAATGGACGGAATGACGCGCAATGAACTTTCCGTTGTAGCATGCATCAATGACAATGTATTGCCTTAAATTTGTTTTTAAATAGCATAAGAAATAAAAACCCCGTCTTTGATAACAAGACGGGGTTTTTATTGTTTTCAGTAGCGTACGGTCCTGCTTAGGTTCGAGCCCTATCGGTTCAACGGCCCTTCGTGGAATACCGGCAGGTGCATCACCGCCAGTCGGTAGAACATGACAATGGCAGAGAGGAGTCCGAGTGTCACAAGGACCTCCCAGATCGCCGGAAAATAGAGGGTCTCTGAGCCGGCCTGGGTGAAGAAGTTCACGTTGAACCGGTTGAAGATCACTCCGACAAGGACAAAGGACGCCGCCGTGAGTTGTCCCGTCTCGGACTCCCGGACGGACTTCATGGAATAGAGCAGGATCGGAATGATCACTCCGATCAGTATCTCCGCGCTCCAGAAGAAGCTGGCCCTGTTCCCGGCGAACAGGAGTGGCCAGTTTCCCTGGTAGCTCATGTCCGCGACCTTTGCCACAAGGTAGAGAACAAGGGTGATGCGCGCGCCACGACCGAGACCCTGGGTGATGTCCATCTCGGACTCCCGCTTCAGGCCCCGGGTGCTCACGATGCCCTCGAACGCGACCATGGCGAGACCCGCTGCAATGGCCGAGAGGTAGAACAGGTAGGGCAGATTCGGTGTCCACCAGAGATGGCTCAGCTTTGCCGGCGCAATCAGGAAAAAACCGCCGAGCGACGACTGGTGCAGGAACGACAGCACGATACCGGCGATCACCAGCGGATAGGTGAACTTTTTCAGGATGTCGAGCGTTTTCTGCCACTTCACCCGCTCAAGGAACGCCGGCGCGAATTCGAACAGCAATACCGTGGTGTACAGCGTGATGCACATCACGACCTCGAACATGACCGAGCGGGGGTTCCACATCAGGATCGGATGCCAGGCGCTGAAGGGCTTGCCAATGTCAATGGCGAGACCCGCAACAACCACCGAATAGCCGATGAAGGCCGTGAGAATTGCCGGCCGGGTTATCGGTTTATACTTTTTCATGTTGAAGATGTAAACCGCCGCCGTGATGGTAAAACCGCCGGCTGCAAGGGCCACACCCGAGAACACGTCTACTGCGACCCAGAGTCCCCAGGGGATATCATCACTCAGATTTGTGGCCGCTCCAAGACCCTTGAACATACGAAAGAGTGTCGCCACGATACCCAGACTTACCAGCATCAGGAGGAGACGCATCCCTTTCGATCCAAAGCTTTTCTTAACTCCTTCCACGAGTGTCATGGTTAGTTATCCTCCTTGTGCGTTGATTCAGAGTTGTGACCATTGCCCCGGTTTCGGAAGACGGCAATGAGCGACAAGGCGGTCACAAATCCTACTACTTTGAACGGGATTTCCCTGAGCATAGCCCAGGTGTTGTCAGGAAGACGTTTGGCGGGGATCGTCATGTTGAATCCAAGTTGCTCAAAAGGCGTACCCGAGATATACATCCAGGAGGTGCCGCCCGCCTCATCTTTTCCGTAAATATGATTGACATACTTGCCGGGATTGTCCGCGAGCCTCTTCTGTGCTTCGGCCACAACGGCGTCCCGGTCTCCGTAGAACATGGTCTTGGTGGGGCAGACCTTGATACATGCCGGGGTAAGGTCTTCGGCAATCCGGTCAGAGCAGAAGGTGCACTTCCGCACCCAGGGGAAGATGCTCTTTTCCCACTCGTATTTCGGCACCTGGAAAGGGCATGCTATCATGCAGTACCGGCAACCGATGCATTTGTCGTAATCATAGGTCACCGGTCCGTTCGGAAGTTTCTTGAACGCGCCAACCGGACAGGCCGATACGCAGGCAGGGTCAGCGCAGTGCATGCACTGGTCCTTGATAAAGTGCCAGGCCGGCGCCTGGTTGCCCGGTCCTTCCAGGAACTGGATGCGGGTATAGGTATCGGAATTCAGCTTTTGCGGGTTCGTGTATACTCCCCGGTTAATGGTCTTCTTCACGGAGCGTTCATTCCATGATTTGCAGGCGACCTGACAGCCGCGGCACCCGATGCAACGTGTCAGGTCAACGAGTACGGCTTTCTGGGCAATTTGAGCAGTGGTTGTCATTATATCCTCCCTCCTGCGATCTTCACGACATTGACCATAAAGGCCTTGGATTCGGGTATCATGGTATTGGCATCCCCGATGGTCGGTGTCAGCAGGTTTGCGCTGTCGCCGCTGCTGCCGTCAACAGGATACTGCCATCCGAAATGCCAGGGGAGGCCGACCTGATGCACGGTAGACCCGCCGATCTTGAAGGGTTTGAACCGGCTCGTCACGACGGCGATCGCCCAAAGCTCGCCGCGACCTGACTTCACCATGACCTTCTCGCCGTTCAGTATATTTTTCTCTTTGGCCAGCTCTTCGCTCATTTCGACGAACATCTGGGGCTGCATCTCGAGCAA
>JBARBN010000171.1:0-15332 GCA_049793155.1 Nitrospirota bacterium | reverse complement strand
CCAACTCGGCAAGACCCCCGGTCGCCACGACCCTGGCATCGGCTGCCAGCTCCTTCTTCATCCTCTCCACAATTCCGTCCACAAGGCCTGCATAACCGTAGATGATGCCCGCCTGCATTGCGCTGATGGTGTCCGTACCGATGACCTTCGAGGGTTTGGCGAGTTCGACCCGCGGCAGTTTCGACGCGCGCTGGAACAGCGCCTCTGCCGATATCTTCATGCCCGGACAGATTGCCCCGCCGAGATACTCTCCGTTCTTCGTAACCGCGCAAAAGGTGGTAGCGGTGCCGAAATCCACGATAATGAGCGGCCCGCCGTAAAGCTTATAGGCGGCTGCCGCGTTCACGATACGATCGGCGCCCACTTCTTTTGGATTATCTGTGCGTATCGAAATACCCGTCTTAAGCTCATGCGTTACGACCATGGGCTCGATCCTGATGTACTTCAAGGACATCTCGACCATCACCGGCAGGAGCGGCGGCACCACGGTCGAGATGATAACACCCTGTATCTGGCCGAACTCGATGCCGGCGAATCCGAAGAGGTCCTTGAAGATCATGGCGTACTCATCGGGTGTGATCTGCGTGTTCGTACCCACGCGCCAGTTTTCAACGAGTTTTTCCCCGTCGAACACCCCGAGGACCACATTGGTATTGCCTATATCGATGGCTAAGAGCATTTTTCCTCCGGAATGAACAGCTGGGTCAGACCCCTGCCCCCTGCCCCATGACCCTATCTCTTCCTTATCGTCACATCCCCTGCTGCGACCGTGCGGATCGTGCCGTCGTCGAGCCTCACGATAAGCCTGCCATCACTGTCAACTCCCTGCGCCAGGCCATCGAGAGCCTCGCCCGCTCCGCTCACGGTGACGCGGTTGCCGACGGTCGTGTTGAGCCTTTTCCATTCTTCGAGGACATCCGCATCATTGTTGAGGAACTTCTGATACCAGCGCTCAAGGTCCCGCAGGACCTGCTGAAGCAGTCTGGTCCTGTTTATCTTCGCTCCCGCCTCTTCCGCGAGCGTGGTCGTGTGGCTGCGGACCTCGGGGGGCAACTCAGTCATCTCCATGTTTACATCCACCCCTATGCCGAGCACGACATGACGGATGCGGTCCTGCTCCGCGCTCATCTCGGTCAGCAAACCGCTGACTTTTTTACCGGAGATAAGGATATCGTTCGGCCATTTGATGCCGGCCTCCAGCCCGCACGCTGTCCTGATCGCCGACGCCACTGCCACGGCGCCTGTCAGCGTGATCAGGGGCGCTTTATGAATCGGAATATCCGGACGGAGTACCACACTCAGATAAAGGTTGCCTTTCGGGGAGATCCATTTCCTGCCGAGCCTGCCCTTACCGCCGGTCTGCGTCTCTGCGATCACAACCGTCCCCTCGGGCGTTCCATCAGCCGCCATCTCCATGGCCAGGGTGTTCGTCGATGCGACCTCGGACAGGAATCGTATCTTTTTCCCCATAACCGCGGTCTTGAGCCCCGACTTGATATCGCTCTGCCTGAGGATATCAGGCTCGGTCGTAATCCGATATCCCTGCGACGGAACGGCGTCGATACCGAACCCTTCACGCTCCAGTGATTTTATGTGTTTCCAGACCATCGTGCGGGAGATGCCGCATTTTCTCGCCAGTTCTTCTCCCGAAATGAATCCTTCGCAAGACGACCGGAGCAGGTTAAGGATTTTTTCTTTATACATAATAAGCAAAGGTGCAGGGGTCAGGGTGCCGGGTCCAGGGAAAAGATATTTATCTGCATGCATTTTTCAGCATGAACCGTGACGTGAACACTGTCCCCGTCACTGAATTTTCATACTGATATCCGCGGCCGGCGCGGAATGCGTCAAACTTCCGGACGACACAAAGTCCACACCCGTCTCCGCGATCCGCCGAACCGTCTCCAGCGTCACGTTGCCGGAGGCTTCCACGAGGGCGCGGCCTGCGATCAGGTTCACCGCTCCGCGCATCATCTCCACCGGCATATTATCGAGCATGATGATGTCGGCCTTTGTCGCCAATGCCTCGCGCACCTCATCGAGTGTTTTGGTCTCGACTTCGATCCTGAGCTTTCCGGCCTTCATTCGTGCGGATGCGACCGCTTTCGTGATGCCTCCCGCCGCTTTGATGTGATTGTCCTTGATCAGGATCATGTCATATAGTCCCATCCGGTGGTTCTTCCCGCCGCCAATACGGACTGCGTTCTTTTCAAGCTGACGCAAACCGGGGAGTGTCTTACGCGTATCAAGCACCGCGGCCTTCAAACCCTTCAACTGATCCACATATCTGGCGGTCAGCGTCGCGATGCCGGACAGGTGCTGAAGCAGGTTCAGCGCGACGCGTTCGCCCGCAAGCAGCGCTCTCGTATTCCCGGACAGCCGCGCAAGCTCGGTGCCCGCATGGATGATGTCGCCGTCCTTCGCAAAGGGTATGAAGTGAATGGCCGGATCAAGCGTGAGGAACACTTTCCTGCTGACCTCTATCCCGGCAAGAACCAGGTGCTGCTTTGCCAGCATCACGGCTTCGGACGTGGCGTCTGCGGGGATGGTCGCCTCGGAGGTTACATCACCGGAGCCGAGGTCTTCAGCAAGTGCGTTTTCGATGAGCTCTTTTAAATAATGGTCCATGAGGCTTAAACGCCGCTCCTTGAAATTATATTACCCCAGCATCTTCAGGCTCTGCTCAAGCTTCTCCCTTTTCACCCTGAACTCTTCGAGCTTCGCCGTGTCTTTTTCGACAACTTCCTTTGGCGCCTTATCAACAAAATTCCTGTTGGAAAGTTTTTTTGCGAATACCTCGATGTCTTTTGAGAACTTTGCGATCTCTTTCTGGAGCCGGTCTCGTTCCTGGGTAAGATCGAGAATGCCTTCGAGCGGGACATAGACCTCGGCGCCGGCGATCACCGCCGTTGCGACGGACCCGGGCTTTGCTTCAGACACGCCTATGCGCAGCTCCTTGATCCGCGCCAGGGTCTTGGCATAGCCCGCGCTTTTCTCAAGGTGCTCGCCAAGCTCCCCGGTCTCCACTTTCACGATGACGCTTATCTGCATGGATGGCGCTATGTTCATCTCGCCGCGAATGTTCCTGATCGCGAGGATCAGCTCCATCACCATCTGCATGTCGCGCTCGATCTCGGCGTTGATCAGTTTCTCATCCGCCACCGGATAATCCGCCACCATGATCGACTCGATTTTGTTTTTCTGGTTCTTACTCTGGACTCCGAACTCCGAGCTCCGAACTGCTTCCGGCAGCGTTTGCCAGATTTCCTCCGTGATGAACGGCATGATCGGATGCAGAAGGCGAAGCGCTGTTTCGAGAACATGGGCAAGCACGGTCAGTGTCGCTTGCCGTGATGCAGATCCCTTCTCCTCGTATAAAACCGGCTTGGACAACTCGAGATACCAGTCACAGTACTCGTGCCAGATGAAGTAATAAAGCGAGGAGGCGATGTCGTTGTACCGGAAGTCAATAAGAGCGGCCTGCACGTCTTTCGCGGCCGCGTTCAGACGCGAGAGGATCCAGCGATCGGCGAGGGACGTGTTCGGCGTTACGAGTCCGGCGTTCGGAGTGAAATCTTCTTCAAGGTTCATGAACACGAACCTGCTCGCGTTCCAGATCTTGTTCGCGAAGTTGCGGTAGCCTTCGATACGCTCCGGTGCAAGCTTGATATCCCTGCCCTGCGCGGCAAAGGCCGTGAGCGTGAACCGGAAGGCATCGGTGCCATACTGGTCGATCATCACGAGCGGGTCGATCACATTGCCCTTGGACTTGCTCATCTTCTGGCCTTCTGCGTCGCGTACGAGCGCATGGATATAGACCTGCCGGAAAGGCACCTCGCGCTTGAAGTGGAGCCCCATCATGATCATCCTCGCCACCCAAAAGAAGATGATATCAAAGCTGGTGACCAGCACCGAGGTGGGGTAATACGTCTCGACCTCTTTGGTCTTGTCCGGCCATCCAAGCGTGGAGAAAGGCCAGAGCGCCGACGAGAACCACGTATCGAGCACATCGGGGTCTCGAATCAGATCATGAGAGCCGCAGCGGGGACATTGCTTTGGCGCCTCCCTCTGGACGATCGCTGCGGCATCGACGCTTATTGTTACCACTTCCTCCGTCGGAATTGGCATGCTCCCACCGTCGTCAACTGCACCCGCTCCGATTTTTGAAATGAGAACGCTCTTATCACACTTCCTGCAATACCATGCCGGTATTTGATGCCCCCACCAGATCTGGCGGGAGATGCACCAGTCCTTGATGTTACGCATCCACTCGAAGTAGGTGTTCTCCCAACCCTTGGGAACAAACTGCACCGTACCGTCCTCCACAGCCTTGATCGCGGGCCCGGCAAGAGGCCCGGTCTTCACGAACCACTGGGGAGAAAGATACGGCTCGACAATGGACTTGCAGCGGTAGCACTTGCCGACGGAATGCGCGTGGTCATCGGTCTTGACCATGAAGCCCCGCTCCTGAAGCAGTTCCACCACCATGCCGCGCGCCTTCTTTGCCGGCTTTCCCGCTATCAGCTTGAGAACGTCCGGCAGCACGGACGGAATATCGCCGCGGATCTCCGCCCTGTCATTCAGTATTTTTATGCGGGGCAGCTCCGGTTTCTGACGCTGTCCAGCCTCATAATCGTTGAAGTCGTGCGCGGGAGTGACCTTGACGGCGCCGGTCCCGAACTCCAGGTCAACGAGGATCGAGTCACCGATGATCGGGATCTTCCTGCCCGTAAGCGGCAGGTCAATGGTCTTGCCGATCAGGTCCTTATAGCGCGGATCAAGCGGGTGTACCGCGACGGCAGTGTCGCCGAGCATGGTCTCGGGCCGCGTGGTCGCGACGGTCAGCCGGATATTGTGGTCGTGGCTCAGGGGATAGGCAATATGGTACAGCTTGCCCTTCTCGTCCTCGTGCTCCACTTCGATGTCCGAAAGTGCGGTGTGGCAGCGCGGACACCAGTTGATAAGCCTTTCGCCTCGGTAGATGAGACCTTCATCGTGAAGAGTGACAAAAACCTCAATAACGGCCTTCGAAAGGCCGGGGTCCATCGTGAACCGTTCCCGGTCCCAGTCACATGACGCGCCCATGCGCTTCAGCTGGTTTATGATCCTGCCGCCGTATTCCCGTTTCCAGTCCCAGACCTTACTGACAAACTGCTCTCTCCCGAGCTGATGGCGGTCGATATGCTCCTTCGCCAGCTGGCGCTCGACCACGTTCTGAGTTGCGATCCCCGCATGGTCGGTACCCGGTACCCAGAGCGTGTTCCTGCCGGACATGCGCATCCATCGGACAAGGATATCCTGGAGCGTGGCGTTCAACGCATGGCCGATATGGAGCGAGCCGGTCACGTTCGGCGGGGGGATCACGATCGAAAAAGGAACGCTGCGCGCATTTTCATCTGCATGAAAATACTTTTTCTCAGTCCAAAAGGCGTACCATTTTTCTTCTACAGACTTCGGATCATAGGCCTTGGGCAATTCTTTCCCTGACATGAAGCGCGATCTCCTTTACCCCGTTAGAGGAAGCTGACTCTTGTCGGCGATTAATGCAATACATGAAAAATTGCGGTAGCGAGCACAAAACTGTCATCATGAGAAAACGTGTTCTCTAACAGGGTTTACACGCACATCGTCGTCCAAATAAAAGAGGGGAGCAAGTCCCCTTAATATAGATCATAAATCTCAAAAGACAAATCCCAAATAAATTCCAATTACCAATTACCAAATTCACTGCGGTTGCCATTTGATGCTTGGTTTTTTGGAGCTTATTTGGGATTTGGTGCCTGGATTCTGGTAATTATATACCTACGACTCCATCGCTTTCAACCGCTCTATTTCCTCTTTGATCATGACCTCTGCCAGTTGAGGAACCGTTTCCCAGGCCACTTTTTCGATCACTTCCCGCGCGACTTCCCGTGCGATCAACTTTACGGCCTCCTCGATCCCTTTCCGCACCGTGTCCTCGGAGATCTTTGGAATGGGCGGCGTCATATCGCTGAATATTTCCAGCGCCATCCGGGAGACGGTCTCTTCGGCCATCGTCCTGAGTTCGCTCTTGGGAAGCGCCGTCGAATTCGAAACGGCCTTTTTTTCGAGTGCCTCGTCCACCGACTTCGCCGCCACTTGTTCGACCATGTTCCTCAGCGCATCGTCGGACCGCTTGGGTGCCTGCGTCAATGGCTGCTTTTCAAAGAACTCTCTTGCGACCCTCTCGACGGCCTCGTCGGCCATACTCCACATATCGCTCGCGGAAAGGGAAGACGGACCGGCAGCAGGCATCTTTTCCAGCGTCTCTTTTGTCAGGCTCGAGACTTTTGCCTCCACCATGGCGCGAAGGGCCTCATCTGAGATCTGCGGGGATTGCGGCAAAGGCTGCTTGTCAAAATATTCCCGCGCGATCCTCTGGACGGCTTCTTCAGATACGCTCCACATATCGCTCACCGTAAGGGCCGGTGAGGGGACGGGCAGCGACTGCGCTGCGGCCGCGGCCATCTTGCTCGCGACTTCTTCAGCGACCATGGCGCGAAGGATATCAGGCGAAATCTGCGGCTGGGCTGGGGGGATCTGGGCGACGATGTTCTTCGCCGCTGTGGCGACAACCTCTTCTGCTATGCCACGTGCCTCGCTTGCCGAGAGCGTCAATGGTTTGGGCATGGCAGCCAGGGTCTCATTTGTTTTGCGCGTGACCTCTTCCCCAACCATGGCGCGAAGGGTCTCATCGGAAATCTTCGGTTGAGCAGTGGGAATTATGGCAACGATGTCTTTTGCCATCCCGGCAACAAGGTCTTCAGCTATTTTTCGCGCCCCGGCCGCCGTGAGTGCCGGCTCTTGCGGTTTGGGCGGCGGCATCTTTGCCTGGGCTTCTTTCGTGAGACTGGTGACCTTTTCCTCTACCATGGCGCGAAGAACATCATCGGAGATCTTCGGCGGTTGAACCGGCGGCAGATTGGCGAAGACCTCCCGGGCCATCTTTGCGATGGCATCTTCCGCCATCCTGCGTATTTCAGCCTCAGACAACATCGGGCTCTGGGCCGAAGACGGCGAGGGTTGCTGATGTGAAGGTCCTGGAGTTTTGGGCAGGGCGCCCCCTACCTGCCAGGTTGTCGCATCGTGGGATCCAAAGTCGGCGATCCCGGGTTGAGGCGCCTCTGACTCCTTGTTCAGACCCAGCCCGGCGCGCATCTCTTCCACAGCCTTGGCGCCGACAGGCAGGGCCTTTGCAACTTCGCGGGCGAGCGGTTCTTCAACCTCTTCCACGACGGGTTCAACTTCGTATACAGTTTCATCTTCGGTTGATGCGGCTGGTCGCCGGAGGTCCGCCGGAGATGGGGCTTCGCTGATAATATCAAAGATATCCGCGGGTGCGGCCTTTGGGGGTTTGGGTGGTGCTGCCTGTGCCGCTGGTGGCGCAACCGGAGCCGCCGGGGGTGCCGGACGTTCGGGCGCTGCTCGCTGGCTCGCGATGGAAGGCGACGGCTCGCTACGCCGCGGCGGGGCCGCGCCAAGAGCCTTTTTCACTTTCCCGATAAGTTCCTGGGACTCGAAGGGCTTGGCAATATTGTCGAGAATCCCGGACTGCTTGCCCTTTGCATCGTCGTAAACGTCGTCCCTGCTCATCATGAGGATGACCGGCGTCTGTGCCAGCTGAGGCGTCTGTTTCAGCCGCGACGCAAAAGAATAGCCGTCGATGCGCGGTAAATCCACGTCCACAAGCACCACATCGGGGACGACCCGCATTGCTTCGTTCAGTGCCGTCTCGCCATCGCTCGCGCAGACGATCTCGTAGTCTCTTCCCGAAAAAAGCATCTCCACCACCTTCTGGATCGTGATGCTCTTGTCGGCCAATAGAATTTTAACTGGCATGGAGCAGCCTTTCAAAATCGAGAATTACGGAATAGCCTGTCGATGAGAGTGCCTTGTTAAATATCCGGAGTTCCGCCATGCTGTCGACCGCGATCAGTATTTTGGCCATTGATGTCACCTTTTTACGCGGTGCTCGGGCATGTTAAAAAAATTAACACATTTCGCTGGGGGTGTCAAGTTTTCGTTTTATTTTTCTTCAGGTTATGGCGCCGGACGGCCTTGCTGAACAGTGGCTCATCGCTTCAGCAGGATTGGGTCTTCGGTCAGCAGAATACCGTTCGTGGCAAGCGCCTTTAACAAATTCCGTTTGAACCATGCAGACACTCATATCCCTTCATGAGGATGTCCTTGTTGACCTTGAGCAGTTCCCTCCGGTGAGCGGGGGTGATCTCCTCAAGCGCGCTGAGCAATGATTTAATATCGACGATGCCCGTAGCAGCGATGAACGCGCCCATCAAGGCCATATTCGCGAGGCTTGCACTGTTCATGGATGACGCGATGGCGCCGGCAGCCGCCGCGACGAGCCTGATGCCTTCCCTGGGTGTTGCGGATTGTATCTGCGATGAATCATAGATCAGGATGCCGCCGGGAGACAGCTTCTCCACGAAGCGCCGATAGGAATCATCGTTCATGACCACCAGCATGTCGGGGTTCCTGATGACCGGAGAGCCGATCATGCTGTCCGATATGATGACGGTGCAGTTCGCGGTGCCGCCGCGCATCTCGGCCCCGTAGGAGGGGAACCAAGTGACCTCCCTGCCTTCAAGCATGGCTGCGTAGGCCAACAGCTTCCCGAAGAACAACACGCCCTGTCCGCCGGAGCCGGCTATGATAATGCGTTTTTCCATAAAGGTACAGGTCCCGCCTGTTTACCGGGTATCCTTGAACACCCCGAGCTTGAACACGTCCATCATCTTCTCACGCAGCCAGATGGTGGCTTGGGCGGGGGTCATCTTCCAGCTGGTGGGGCAGGCGGATAGTATCTCGATCATGCTGAAGCCCTTGTTCTCCATCTGGCAGCGGAGGGACTTCTCAATGAGCCCCCTGGTGTTCTTTACGTTTGCGGGTGAATCTATCGAGGTCCTGGCGATCAGCGACGGGCCTTCGAGCGTGGCAAGCATCTCGGCCATATGAAGCGGGTAGCCCGCCGCAATACCATCCCTGCCGTTCGGCGTCGTGGTGGTGGTCTGCCCCAGAAGGGTTGTCGGCGCCATCTGTCCGCCGGTCATGCCGTATGTGGCATTATTGATGAAGAAGACCGAGATGTTCTCTCCACGGCTGGCGGCGTGGATGATCTCCGCGGTCCCGATCGCGGCAAGATCGCCGTCGCCCTGATAGGAGAATACGATGCTGTCGGGACGCACCCGCTTCATGCCGGTGGCGGCGGCAGGCGGCCTGCCATGGGCCGCTTCGAGCATGTCGAAATTGAAATACTCATGGGCAAAGACAGCGCATCCGACGGGTGCGATGCCGATGGTTCGCTCACGGATGTTCAACTCGTCGATGACCTCGGCGATCAGGCGGTGGATGATGGTGTGCCCGCACCCGGGACAGTAGCGGAATGATGTATTCTTGAGGCTCCGGGGCCTGTCAGCGGTCTTGTTCATCCTTTCTCCTTTACTGCACGCTTCAGCTGTTCGTACAACTCTTCCGGTGTGATGATGGCGCCGCCAGGCCGCCCGTAGAACAGGACCTCCGACCTGCCGTTGACCGCCAGCCGCACGTCCTCCACCATCTGGCCCGCATTCAATTCAACGGTCATGAACCTCCGGTGTGGTCCCGCCAGTTCCCGCAGTTGCTGTTCAGGGAAGGGGAACAGCGTGATCGGCCTGAAATGGCCGATCTTCACGCCTTCCTCCCGGAGCATGCGGACCGCGGCAATTGCGATGCGGGCGGCTATCCCGAAGGAGACAACGATCAGCTCGGCGTCCTCGACGGCATGTGTCTGATACCGGACGTCCCGCATCTTCATGGTGCGATATTTTTCTTGGAGCGCGTTGTTCCGCTGTTCGAGTTCGCCTTCCGCCATGTACAGGGACTTGATGACATTGGGCTCTCTGTTCCTGCAGCCGCCGAGGGCCCAGGTCTTTTCCGGCAAACTGGGCCGTATGTAGGCGGTCTGCTCGACAGGCTCCATCATCTGCGCCAGGATGCCGTCGCCCAGGATCATCACCGGGGTCCGGTACTCATCAGCCTTGTCGAAGGCGAGCATCGTAAGGTCCCAGAGCTCCTGCCCACTGAAGGGCGCGTAGACGAGCATCCGGTAATCCCCGTGCCCGCCTCCCTTGACCGCCTGAAAATAGTCGGCCTGACTTGCCGAGATATTGCCGAGGCCGGGGCCTCCCCGCTGCATATTGACGATCACGGCGGGGAGTTCGGCCCCTGCCAGGAACGATATGCCTTCCTGCTTCAAGCTGATCCCGGGGCTGCTCGACGACGTCATGGCGCGGGCCCCGCAGGCGGACGCGCCGTAGACCATATTGATCGCGGCCACTTCACTCTCCGCCTGGATGAACGTTCCGCCCGCGGCAGGCAGCTTTCGCGACAGGTACTCGGGGATTTCATTCTGGGGCGTTATGGGATAACCGGCGTAGAAACTGCATCCCGCCCGGACCGCCGCCTCGGCAAGGGCCTCATTGCCCGTCATAAGCACTTTCCGCATGGGGGGAATTATATCATGTTTTGGTTCAGTAAACAAAGAATCTGTGGGAACATGTGATAAAAGAGGGCTGCTGAGAAAACCGGAGAATTAGAGGATGTGCTCTTTGCTTAATGCCATAGCACAAAATGCAGGGATCGGGAAGAACCACCCTTTGGGCGTTTCGAGCGATGATCATTACTTCAAATGCCGCACGGTTCTCTTTTCATTAAACCACCTGGGTTCTTCATCCTTAACTTCCCCTGCCCCCTCATCACCACAACTTCTTCGCCACGGTATCGATAAACTCTTCGGTTGCAGCGTATCCCGACGGCTTCGGCTGCGCGATCGCGGCAAGGTCCTTGGTCATCACGCCTCCTTCGATGAGCTTGATCACCACTGCCTCGAGGTTCTTCGCAAAGGCCACCACCTCCGGCGTCTTGTCCAGCTCTCCACGGCGGGCAATAGCGCCGGTCCAGGCAAAAATGGATGCAACGGAGTTCGTTGACGTGGGATTGCCCTTCAGGTGCTCATAGTAATGCCGCATGACGGTGCCGTGCGCCGCTTCAAACACATACTTTCCCTCGGGCGAGACCAGCACCGAGGTCATCAGCCCCATGCTGCCGAAGCCCGAGGCGATCATATCGCTCATCACGTCGCCGTCATAGTTCATGCATGCCCAGAGCATCCCGCCCTCCGCCTTCATGATCTGCGCAACGGCGTCGTCGATCAGCATGTAGCGGTACGTGACCCCCGCCCTCGCAAAGTCCGCCGCGCGGGCGGCTGCCTCCCGGTCGAAGACCTCTTTAAAAAAACCGTGATACGTCTTGGAGATGGTGTCCTTGGCGCCGAACCAGAGGTCGCATTTTTCGCTGATGCTGTAATTGATGCAGGCGCGCGCAAAGCTCTGGATGGACTTCTCCGTATTATGCATGCCCATGATCACGCCCGGCCCCTTGAACTCGTGCACGACGAGCGATACCTTTCCCCCGCCCGAGGCAGGCGTAAAGACCAGCTCCGCCTTGCCCGCTGCGGGAATTTTGTACTCGACCGCCTTGTAGATATCGCCGTAGGCGTGCCTGCCGATGCTGATCGGCTTTTTCCAGCTCCGCACCTCCGGCGGGATGTTCTTCACGATAATGGGCTTGCGGAAGACCGTGCCGTCGAGGATGGAGCGGATCGTTCCGTTCGGGCTCTTCCATGCCTGCTTGAGATTGTATTCCTTCACCCGCCCTGCATTCGGCGTGATGGTCGCGCACTTCACGCCCACACCGTACTCGATGACGGCATTCGCAGCGTCAATCGTTACGCTATCATCGGTCTCGTCCCGGTGCTTGATGCCGAGGTCGTAATATTTGAGGTCCATTTTCAGATGGGGCGCGAGCAGTTTGTCCTTGATCATCTTCCAGATGATGCGCGTCATCTCGTCGCCGTCCATCTCCACGATGGGGCCCTTCACCGTAATCGTCACCATAAGCTCCTTGATGAAGTCTGGAATTTACCGCATGATTCGGATGGAATTGTAATGCGCTGGGGTGGAATTGTCAACAGAACAATCTTTTCGTGCCGCCCCGGCCCTTTGCCGGTCATATTGATTGCAGAGCGAAGATGGGGGAAGTGCAATGATGGCGCGCAACGATCCTGCTGATGAGACATCAGACGGGGGGAATACAAGGAATGTTGCCCGGGCCGCATCTTTTTTTTAGCCGTTACAGCACTCAACAATGATCTGCGGCACATTCCGGAAGTGGCTGTCGGTGGTAATCAGTTTGAGGCCGTACTGCATGGCCGTGGCAGCGATCCAGAGGTCGCTAGTCGGCAGGGGCGTCCCCTTCGACCAGAGATAGGTGATGATCGCCGTGTATCGTTCCGCCGTTTCTTCATCGATGACCGCGACCTGTACGCGCGGCGATGAGAGGAATTCGCTGAGGATCTCCCTGTTTTTCTTTTCCCTGCCGCCGCGGGCAAAGCCGGCAGAGAGTTCGCCGAGCACCACCGGATTCAGGTAAATTTCATGCGCCTCCCGAAGCGCCTGCCTTACCTCCGCGTTTCCCCTCAGGTAGGCGGAGTAGGCCGAGGTGTCGAGCATTACTTTGTTTTTTTCCATAGCTCGGCGTCCACTTTCCGTTGAGCCTTCAGGTTCTTGTCGAACTCGGCAGCTTCCTCCCGCGACCAGAGGCCGGCAAGGTGGTCAAGATCGTTGTAGAGGACCTTTTTCTTCTTTTCCGGGGCCTTCGTCCCGACGGCCCGTTCAAGAAGCGAAATGATGGCCTTATTCAGGCTCACGCCCTTCTGGGCTGCCTCTTTCTGCACCGTCTTTTTCACCTCGTCGGGAATGCTGCGAATGGTGATCTGCTTCATGATACCGCCTCCCGGTGACTCACTTGTGCTTCACTATGACTCTATTATTGCAGCATGGACTGAGAAAGTCAACAATAAAACCTGCGGTCAGAGGGAATTGCGGGGCCGGCGTTCCCGGAGGGCAAGAAAACCGTTTCTCGTAATGAGGCGGTGCTGCGCCCATGATAGCGGCCTTTAAAGGGGTGGCCCCATCGGTCCGCGCCTTTCACCTTACGGTTTGATATAGGCATTGAGGCCGATAATGACCGGTTTCTCGTTTACCTTGGCGGTAGTGACGATATTCCCCCTCGTGCTCGCAACGACAAGCGTTTTGCCGGATGCCGACGGGGTCGGGGTTTCCAGATCGATCTCGATATAAAGCTTTTTGTCCCTGATCTCAACTTTCATTGCCATGGCTGTTTCTCCTTTTGTGATCGCTTCATGAGGACGGTGCATAACTGAAACAACGTCCCACCCTGCCCGGCCTGACGGAAGCAAACCTGTTGCCCAGGGAGCTCTTTGCAGCTGCAAACATTTTGTCGTCGAGATTTGCAAGCGTGACGGTATCTCTTGCCATGGCCTGATCCTCCGTTACCTGTTCCGTCCCAGGCCCTGCTTCTTGGCGAGTTCAAGACTGAGGGCGGCAGAGATGGCCTGGTTAATATTGAACCGACTGATCGCCAGGGCAATGGCTGACGGCCCCTTGCTCCTGTTTGCCGGCATGCAATGGAGGTCGCGAAGGCTGTTCCCTTCCGCCGTGCATTTACCCTCGCCGAGGATCACCAACCGGACCTTTTTGAAGAGATCGATCGTCTTGCCATTCCCGGGGATCGCGTTCACGCGAAACTCGAGGTGGCGCAGCTGCTGATCGATGTCACGATAAAAATCCTGGTGCCTGCTGAATGCGGCCTTATTCGTCCCGGATTGCGCGATCAGCGTTTCGATGAAATCATCGGTTTTTTGCTGGATGGTCGTCAGGCTTTTGTCCGTCACTTCGTCATAGTCGGAAATGAGCTTGACTTCCGCGCACCCGGCCAGCAGGATCGCGCAAAGCATGGCAGCCCAATACGTCAGGACCTTTTTTCTCGACAAAGTCATCCCCTTCATCACATCCTCCTGCACGCGACGGGCGCAGCAACGTGCCCCTCTTCTCCCCGGAGAGCGAAATCTCGCGGCCGTCTTTATATCAAACCGCTTTCTTTCTGGCTCTGAAGAGGGCACCTTCGGTGTAGGGAGAAGTTCGGAAACCCGTCATGCCGGTGAACAGTATGTCGGCAAAGCCCGCCCTCCGAAGCATCAGGAGCTGGTCCCCGACCGGGACCGCGCCGCCGATTCAGTCCGACCACGCCTCGGCGCTGCCTGACATACCCTGGGGCAGTTCCTGCTCCATCACCACATCGGCGAAACCAAACCAGCCCCCCGGTTTCAGCACCCGGTTGATCTCGCGAAACAGGGTCTCTTTATCAGGCGAGAGATTGATAACGCCGTTCGAGATGACCACATCAAAGGTGTTGTCCTTAAAGGGCAGACGTTCCGAAGTCACTTGCAGGACCTCGGCATTTTCAATGTCTGCTTGCTGGATATGTTCGCACGCCCTCGCCACCATGGCCTCGGTCAGATCGACGCCATACACCCTGCCGTGGGTACCGGTCAATTGCGCCGCGATGTACAGGTCAAAGCCTGCGCCGCATCCGACGTCGAGGATGAGGGTTCCCGGCTGGATAGTGAACAGGGAAAAGGGATTGCCCACCCCGCAAAAGGATTCGAGCAGCTCGGGAAGGGCAGCATCGATGAACGCGGGATCATAGCGCAGCGCGCGTGCACCCTCCCTGCCCGTCGGGTACGCGAACTTCCCTGAAGCCGACTGTGCCACCTCGGAATATTTGCTCCGCACTGCGTTCCTGATCTCTTCCGACATTAGTACCGTTTGCTGCAGTCCCGGCTGTCGGCACCTCCCGGTGCCGCTCGATGGAACTCAGACCGGTCCGAGAATGGGTTTCTGTTCTTCCATGGATTGCCCCATCGTTTGTCTACCTTCCCCCTGTTCAGGCGCTGGGGTCTCGTGAAATTGATTAACAAGACTTTTTGAAAGGAACCTGAAGGCCTCCCTCAAGGTACCTTTAGCCGGTCTGATTATAGCACTTGTTGAGCGTCTTGTCTTCAGCCACTTCTTGCGGAATCATCAGGGACGCCCGATCGTATCACGTCGTGATAAAATTAGAACAAGGGGCTTGGCATATGCTCGGCAGGCTGTTGAAAAGCGCCCTCATGCCGTCATCCTGAACGAAGTGAAGGATCTCAAGTATCCGGACACGCGTTCAAGGTCGTGCGATAACGGCATAAGGAAGATTGTTGTTTCCTGCGTTGCCGGGCAAGGGGAACCGACGCCGCGTATCCTCATTCCACGATGTTCGCTTACGTCCGCTTTGCCGGACGCCTTTTGCCTCTCGTGATGGACGGCTTTCGCGACGCCGTCTTTTTTTTCTTTTGCACC
>JBARBN010000170.1:0-37722 GCA_049793155.1 Nitrospirota bacterium | reverse complement strand
TCTCTCAGCTCATTGAGAATGCGATAAACGATGATCCTCCTTATACGCTGCGAGAGGGGAAACTCATCAAAAAAGGATATAACGCCGAGCTCGACGATCTGCGTTCCATCAGCTCGGAAGGCAAGGGCTGGATCGCGGGTATCGAGCTGCGCGAGCGCGAGCGCACCGGCATCAACTCGCTCAAGGTAAGTTACAACAGGGTCTTCGGGTATTATATCGAGGTAACGAAGACCAACCTCGCGAACGTGCCGCAGGATTTTATCCGTAAGCAGACGCTCGCGAACGCCGAACGCTTCATCACACCTGAGCTCAAGGAATATGAGGACAAGGTGCTCGGCGCGGAGGAGAAGATCCTTGACCTGGAATACCGGCTGTTCCAGCAGGTGCGCGAAGCGGTTGCGGCTTCAACCCTCAGGGTGCAGGACATGGCGCGGCGGATCGCGGTGCTCGACAGCCTGGTCTCGCTTGCAGAAGCCGCGGCAAAGTACAATTACGCGCGGCCGGCGATCCTCGACAATGATATGCTCAAGATCGTCGAGGGCAGACATCCGGTCGTCGAGCAGCTCGCGCTCGAAGAGCGGTTCATTCCGAACGACACGCTCCTTGACTGCGAGGAGAACCAGCTGGTGATCCTCACCGGGCCGAACATGGCGGGTAAATCCACCTACATGCGGCAGGTGGCGGTCATCGCGATCATGGCCCAGATGGGCGGTTTTGTTCCCGCGCGCGAGGCGTCGGTCGGCATCGTGGACCGGGTATTTACGCGCATCGGCGCCTCGGATTTCATCACGCGGGGCCAGAGCACCTTCATGGTCGAGATGAACGAGACTGCCAATATCCTGAACAACGCCACGGACCGGAGCCTCATCATCCTCGACGAGATCGGCAGGGGCACGAGCACGTTCGACGGCATCAGCATCGCCTGGGCCGTGGCCGAATACATCCATACGAAGATCAGGGCGCGGACCCTGTTCGCCACGCATTACCACGAACTTACCGAACTCGCACTCACCATGGACCGGGTGAAGAACTATACCGTGGCGATCAAAGAATGGAACGACCAGATCATCTTTCTCCGGCGCGTGGTGGAAGGCGGGGCGGACAAGTCCTATGGCATTCAGGTGGCGCGCCTCGCGGGGCTCCCGGAAGCGGTGATCCAGCGTGCGCGTGAAGTCCTTGCAAATCTTGAAACGGCCGAGTTCAACGACGAGGGCGAGCCGGTGGCGGCTTCAAAGATCGGGACAGGAGAACGTGCGAACGGGGGGCGCGGGGGAAAAAACACAAAAGCCGGAAAAGCTGCAATAGTGGAACCACAGCTCAGCCTGTTCGCAAGCGAGGCAGGCCTGATATTTAAAGAGATAGCGGACCTGGACCTTGATGCCATGACGCCGCTCGATGCCATGAATACGCTGCATGAGCTCAAAAAGAAAGTAAGCGGGAGTTGACGTCTCCACGATGAAAGAGAACAGCATTTATAAGACATTCATCCTTTCAACAAGCCTGGTCATTGCGCTGGTCCTGTCCGGGATATTCCTCGATATGGCCATACGGACCAGGCAACTGATGAATGAGGAGAATATCATACAGGCGCGGATCGTCTTTAACACCATCGTTTTGACGAGAAAGTGGAATGCGAGTTACGGCGGCGTGTATGTTGAGAAGAAAAAGGGCATGGTATCCAATCCTTATCTGATCAACCCGGATATCAAGACCTTGGACGGGAGGGTATTTACCCTGAGAAATCCGGCGTTCATGACCCGTGAGATATCGGAATATGCCGAGAAAGAGGGGCTGTTCAAGTTCCATATTACCAGCCTGAAGCTCATGAACCCTCATAACGAGCCCGACGAGTTCGAAAAAAAGGCGCTTCTCCAGTTGGAAACCGGCACGACGAAGGAAGTCTTCCGGACCGAGCTGATCAACAACAGGACCTATTTCAGGTATATGGCGCCGCTCTTTATTGAAAAGGACTGTTTGCAATGCCATAAACACCAGAACTATGACGTCGGACAGGTACGGGGAGGTATCAGTATTTCCTTCGACATCGATGATCTCCAGGGCAAGATCAGGTCGAATACCATTGCCATTGCAGTATTCGGCATTATTACAACCCTGCTCCTGCTGGGATTGATCATTTATTTTATGACACGGCTGATAAAGAGTCTTGACGAGGCGCGGGAGACGATCGAGAAGATCGCCATAACCGATGAATTGACAGAGTTGTTCAACCGGCGTCATATCATACTGCGTTTTGAGGAAGAGTTTGAAAAGTTCAAGCGGCTGAACACGCACGTGAGCTGTATCATGGCGGACATTGACAACTTCAAGGAGATCAACGATTCATACGGTCACTTGACCGGAGATCGAGTTCTCAAGGTCATTTCCGCCCGTATGGCGGACGAGGTCCGTGCCTATGACATCCTTGGCCGTTACGGGGGAGAGGAATTTCTCATCATCCTGCCGGAAACCGGTCTGGGAGAAGCCAGGGGCCTTGCCGAGAGAATTCGCACCAGTGTCAAAGAAGAGTTGATCGGTAAGACCTCTGTTACCCTGAGCCTCGGGGTGGTGTGTGTCCAGTCAAGCGACCGGACGGTGGACGATGTCATCAGGAGGGCGGATGAGAATTTATACAAGGCAAAAAAGGACGGCAAGGACCGGGTCTCATCATAGGGCACGATAAAAAGCGGCTACTCAACGGGATGATGCACCGGAACAATTCCCTGTTGACACCCTGCCCTGGTTTCTGGTAGTATCCCGGCACAGATTATTTGAAAGGAGTCGTATCAGCAATGCAGGTAATTTTACGGGAAGATATAGACAAATTGGGTAAAATAGGCGACCTCGTCAAGGTCGCGGACGGCTATGCCAGGAACTTCCTGGTGCCGAACAAGAAGGCTATTGAGGCAACACCGAATAACCTTAACGCCATGAATCATGCGAAGAAGATGGTCTCGGACCGCGTCCGAAAGATCAAAAAAGAGGCTACCGGGGAAGCCGACCGTATCAGAGGGCTTTCCGTCGTCATCAAGGCCAAGACCGGTGAAGAGGGCAAGCTCTTCGGTTCCGTGACCTCAATGGACATCGCTGATGCGGCGAAGGCGCAGGGTGTGGAGATCGACAAGCGGAAGATCGTTCTCGATGAGCCGATCAAGCGTCTTGGCGACTATACTATTTCCGTGAAGCTGCATTCCGAAATTATCGCGGAATTCAAGGTCTCGGTGATCGCGGAAGAGTAGTTCTAAAACCAGCAGGATTCAGGAGCCAGGAGGCAGAAGTCAGGAAGATTCATTCCGGTTTCTGACTTCTGGCTTCTTTTTTTCGTTTTTCCCTTCGCGAGGTTCTGCCATGTCCGTTCAATCCGAAGTTTCTCTTCAAAAACTCCCCCCGCAGAATATCGAAGCCGAACAGATGGTGCTCGGGGCCATCCTGATCGAAAACGACTCCATCAATAAGATCATCGAGATCCTTTCTCCCGATGATTTCTACAAGGACACGCATCGCAGGATTTTCACCATCATGCGCGATATGCTGGAGGCCGGGGATGCGATCGACCTCGTAACGCTGTCGGACGCGCTCCGCGGCAAGACCGGGCTCGAGGCGGTGGGGGGGGCGTCATACCTCGCAACGCTCGTGAGCCTCGTTCCCACGGCGGCGAACATCAAGCACCACGCGCGGATCGTGCGCGAGAAGGCCGTTCTTCGCAAGCTCATCCACTCCGCCACTGACATCATCACCCAGAGTTACGAGGATTCGCGGACCGTGGTCAACATCGATGAACTTCTGGACCGTGCCGAGAAATCGATCTTCGAGATCGCCCAGGGCAAGATCAAGGATTCCTTTGTTTCCATGAAGAACATCGTAGGGCACAGCTTCGCGATCGTGGAACGGCTTTATGAGAAAAAGGAGATGGTCACCGGCCTTGCGACCGGCTTTCTGGACCTGGACGAGAGGACCTCAGGGTTTCAGCAGAGCGACCTGATCATCGTTGCGGGCAGGCCGTCCATGGGCAAGACGGCGTTCTGTCTGAACATCGCGGCCTACGCCGCCATCGAAAAAGGAAAGTCTGTGGCGATCTTCAGCCTCGAAATGTCCAAAGAACAGCTTGTGCTCCGCATGTTGGGTTCCGAGTCCCGCGTGGACGCCCATAAACTGCGGACCGGTCACCTGTCGGAACGGGACTGGTCGCCGCTCTCCAGCGCCGCCGGCAAACTGGCGGATGCCCCGATCTTTATCGATGATACCGCAGCGATCTCGGTGCTCGAGACACGGGCCAAGGCCCGAAGATTGAAGGCTGACCAGGGGCTTGACCTCGTCATTGTCGACTATCTGCAGCTCATGCGCGGCAGGGGCGATGAGGGCAGCCGCGAACAGGAAATTTCAAATATCTCGCGTTCGCTCAAGGCGCTTGCTAAAGAGCTCCAGGTCCCGGTCATTGCACTCTCGCAGCTGAACCGGGCGGTGGAGACGAGGCCCGGCAAGGAAAAAAGACCCATGCTCGCCGACCTTCGCGAATCCGGGGCCATTGAACAGGACGCGGACGTGATATTGTTCATCTATCGCGATGAGGTGTATAACAAGTGTGAATGCCCCTACGATGGAGAATGCCTGTGCGGCCAGAGGGGAAAGGCCGAGGTGATCATCGGAAAGCAGAGAAATGGACCGATCGGCAAGGTGGATCTGACGTTCGTTAACCGGTACACGAGGTTTGAAAACGCGGAGAAGAGGGCATTTTGATATCCTGTTTGTTGTCCCTCATGCGGTCATTCCCGCAGCGATTCTGAGCGGGAATCCAGTGCTCAATGATAAAAAAACCATATCTCCGAGAGCAGCATTGGAGATGACCATCAAAAAAGACTATCAGGCGGGAGGCCCCCCGTGGCTTCGGAAAAAGCGTCGATCAGCGAACAGGTTCAAAAATTCCTGAGAAAAGCCGATTGGAGATCAGCTATACGGGAGATGGAAAGACTTTTTGCCCTTGACCCCGACCCGATGGTCAGGGTGAGAATCGGCGACGCCCGACAGAAACTCGGCCAGAAGACAGAGGCTGTCAAAGAATACATCCACGCTGCGGACCTGTACGCCGACGGCGGGTTCGTGGTCAAGGCCCTTGCGCAGTACAAGCTGGCGCTCAGGCTCGATCCGGCGAGCAAGGACGCCCAGGACAAGATTGAATCGCTCCATTCCAACAAGACCATCACCGAGTCGAAGCTCGAACCGATCGGGATCGGAACAAAGGAGCCGACCAGGAGTGTTATTCCGCTTTTCTCCGACCTCACCCAGGAAGAGTTCAATGACTTCACCAAGCGTATGATGATTCATACGATTCCGCCCGGCAAGCATATCATCAATGAAGGGGACAGGGGAAGGTCGGTCTTTATTCTTACCCGCGGGTCCGTAAAGGTCTTTTCCACCATCGGGGGGAAGAAAATGGAGCTGGCATCCCTCCATGTCAGCGATTTCTTCGGCGAGATCGCGTTCCTCACGGGCAAGCCAAGAACCGCAACCGTTGAGACCGTCGAGGAAACGGACGTGCTCGAAGTGGCGGAGAATGATCTCAATGAAATGATCGGCAAGAGTCCCAGGATCAGGGAGGTCCTGCATAACTACCACGAACAGCGCGTGAAAAGCACGATTGAAAAAGTCAAATTCGCTTTGTAATAGAGAAGGATCCTGAGAGACGAGGGATGAGAGACGAGAAGTTTGCTGCGTCCATCGTTACTTAGAAGTCTATCAGTTCATCGGAGGCGCCTATGCGTCGTCATCCGGCTGTAGCAGGGCAGTTCTATAAAGGTTCTCCCGAGGCGCTCAGGAAGCAGGTCCGGGAATTCATCGTGGCCGTCGCTGTAAAAACAAAAGCCCTCGGCATCGTATCTCCCCATGCGGGTTTGATGTATTCAGGATCAGTAGCCGGGGCAGTGTACTCACGGGTCGAACTGCCGGATACCTTTGTGCTCATCGGGCCGAACCACACCGGTCTCGGTGCGCCGGTTTCCCTCATGGCCAGCGGTCAATGGGAGACGCCACTCGGCCTGGTGGAGATCGACGGGGCCCTGGCCGCCTCGATCCTTTCAAAGTCCACGCGCATCCGTGAAGATTCCCTTGCCCACCTCCACGAACATTCCCTTGAGGTACAGCTTCCCTTTATCCAGCAGTTTAAACAGGAATTCAAGATCGTCCCGATCCAGATGCTCGATACGAGGCTCGACACGTGTAAAGAGGTGGGAAAGGCGATCGGAGAGGCGGTTAGAGAGAGAAATCAGGAGTCAGGACAGGATAAACTCCTCACTCCTCACTCCGCACTCCACACTTCCCGGGATGTCCTCATCGTCGCCAGTTCCGACATGAGCCACTATGAGCGGGCGGCGGTTGCGAAAGAAAAGGATTTTAAAGCAATACATGAGTTATTAAACCTCGACCCGGAAGGTTTATATCGAACGGTCAGGGAAAACGGAATCACCATGTGTGGCTATGGACCGGCCGTAACCATGCTTATCGCTTGTAATCTTCTCGGTGCTACCAGAGCGGAACTTATCAAATACACGAACTCCGGCGACGTGAGCGGCGATTACGAGCAGGTGGTCGGATATGCGGGTGTTGTGGTTGTGTAACTGATTACCCACCAGGGAATTCCATACTTCATTTTTCTAAGAGACTCACCGCTAACCAATTGAAAATCCGATAGATTGATGTGGCTCAAGTATTGCATACTTAAAGAATTGAATGCGATCTATACGATGAAAAGGAACGGCAATTTTTATGAAGAAATGCACGATCATATGCCCAGAATGTTCATCAATAGTCGAAACTCCGTATCCTGAGACTCTGATATGGGAACGCTGTCCGGTTTGCGGTCATCACGAATGGGAAATCGGCGATCTCATGATGGCAGAGGTGGCGCCGAAGAGCCCTTCTGACGGAGCGCACGCGCATATGCGATCTCGTGCTAATTAGGAGAACAGAATGATTGAACGCATGGCCAGAAATCAGAGAGGATTCACCCTTTTGGAGATGCTTATTGCCATAATGATCATGGCGATTGGATTGCTTGCCGTAGCCACAATGCAGGTCGTTGCGATGCGAGCCAATACCGTTGCCAACAGGGTATCGGTTGACAATTTTATCGCGCAACAAATCGCTGAGGAGATCAGTGCGCGCAGTATCTCTGATTCTCTCTTTACCTCCTCCTCGGCGGGGAACAGTTATCCCTATCTTGTCGACTGGTCGACCGGTGCTCAACAGTTCAAAAACAAGGTGAACATATCCGGTTCCGGTGACGTCACCGCAACTTACGATATACAAGCAAATACATTTAATGGCGCACCGTTTTTAGGAATGACCGAAATAACAGTGCACGTTAATCATATAAACGCCCTGAATACTGCCGGGGTTCTTGGGACCTTTACGACGACCTACACGACGCACAAAATGGTGCTCTAAATGAAAAAACAGAATGGTCAGTACGAACGCGGATTTACCTTAATCGAGCTGCTGATGGTTTCAGCCATGCTCGGTATCGTAATGGGAGCCATGTATTCCCTTTACACTGCCCATCAGCGGAACGCTTATACTTCGGATGAAACAGTGGAAGTGCAGCAGAACCTTCGGATCGCCGTGGACAGCATATCCAGGGACCTCAGAAAAGCCGGTCTTCTTCTCCAGACAAATATCACGGGCACTCCACCTATCAGCGCCGGGTCAACATCGTCAATGATCAGTATCAGTTCGGGCTGTCCTTCGGGTATTATCACCAGGATTACACCTACTCCGTCGCCGAAAATAGGGACTGCGTCGCCGAATATGTTCATTGTGGACAATGACGCTTCGGTGAGTGCATTCAGCAATAACGATTATGTAAGAATCATCCGACCCGTTGACAAGACACAACCGGGAGGGACGGACAGAATTTATCAAGTTTCAGGGACTCCCGGGGTTAACTCGATCACACTTAACACCGTAACTGGTTTTCCCGACCCGACTAATGTCAATTTCAACACAGGAGATGTTATTTGCAAGCTTATTTCTTTAGCGGATCCGGCACCGCCCACGCCCAATACGATCCAATATAAAATCGATAACACGGGAATCTGTCCTGTAGGGCAGTGGTGTCTGATGCGTGTTGATGAAACCGGCACTACGAGTGTGATCGCTCAAAACATGTCCAGCAACGGTCTTCAATTTCAATACCTCCTGGATGGATATCCTCTGCCGAACGAAACGAGCGCACCGACTGTTACTACCCTCAGTACGATACGCGCTGTTCGAGTAACGGTAACGGGCCAGACAGCGCAAACGGTTGCCCTGTCCGGCAATATACCAAAGACAAGACAGATGGAAACGCTTATTCAAATCAGGAATCGGTAGGAGCTTGAGATGGAACACGAAGATGGATTACTATTGGATATGAGAACAGAACAGAGCAAACCAGGAGATGGCCACTCGATGGTTAAAGGGAATGAACGCGGTATCGCCCTGATCATGGCCCTTGTGCTGCTTACACTGTTAACCTTATTGGGAGCATGGGTGCTTGACAGGGCATCCACGGACCTGAAGATCGCGGGCAATTACAAAAACGCAGAGGCTGCCTTCTCCATGGCGGACACCGCAGTGGCATATGCATCGAATCCGGCGAATCTGACGGCTGCTTGTGAATACATATCAGCATGTACGAATTCCACGGGTTCTAACACTGTCTGGCCGCCATCACCGAGCCCAACGATTATCATTAGTGGCAATACTGCCACAGTGAGTGTGAGATATCTGAATAAAGGCCCGTTGCCGGTGGGATCCATTTATGATGCTGATCTGGATTCGAACGGTAAGCCAAAATTCAGCGGGGTCTATTTTATGGTTACCGCGAATGGAACCGGGCCGCATAACGCCACGGCACAAATTGAGACGAACGTTGTCCAGGTGGTCAGCAATTAGCACTTTGGGCTACTAACAATGAACGCAGAAAACGCATGGAGGCTTTTATGAAAAAATTCTCATTGGTAGTTCTCGTGACGCTTGTGGCATCCTTTTTTGCCCTGAGCGGCGTTGCGCAGCAAAACAACACAGCGGCGTCCGGCAGCGGCTACCGTCCGCAGGTTAAATACGAGGGTACATATAAGTCAAACTTGATCTTTTTCAAGTATACGCCAAAAGATGTCTGGCGGCGTCAACCGTACATGGATACTTTGCAGAGAGTGTCCTGCCAGGATGCGCTGGATCATTTGAACTTTGTAGGTAAATGGCGAGGCAACTTGAATCAGGACGGGTCATGCGGAGGGAGCAGCAGTGAGTCGCCTGAGTGGGCCACGGGAAACAGGATAAATTATGATGAGGCGTCAGGGCAACGCGCGAATTGAAAAAAAGAGAGTGCATTTCGGGAAGTTTGCCGAGGATTGTGATAGTCTCATTCGCTGAAAGGGGTTAATATGAAAAAAATATATTTTTCCATAATACTTTGTGCAGCGCTGGTTGTCGCGGTATTTCCCGCCGCGGCAATAGCCGGCCCCGATCTGTTCTCGGGAGACACTAGGATCTATGGCGGCTCACCGGTCGTGCTTCAGCCGAACGTCCTCATCATCATAGACAATTCGGGCAGTATGGCGCAGACCATCCCTGGCGGCGGCACCATCTACAACAATGCCATCACCTATGCCCCAACCTACAACTGTACGAACAGCTCCGGGTTGGATGGAAGCTCATGCAATACCAGCACCGTTTTTGATGCAAACTATGCTTATATCGCGAGTTCGGTCTCGAGTCTTCCCGTGTGCACGTTTTCGGTCACTGCCCCAAACGATACGGTTATCAACTATTCGAGTTTACTCAGTACCTACGGCACCGCAGCCACCTTTCAATTAAATGTGTCCAGCGGGGTCACGAGTTGTTGTTATAAGAACGTTTCAATATGCACTGCCTGGAAGGCCAACGGTTCCTGCAAGACGTATACAAATTATTCAAACGGTTCTTGCGGTAATGCAAACTATAACCTGGGTAACTACATCAATTGGATCTACGACGCATCGAACCAACTCATCCCAAAAATCAACATTGCCCAATCGGTCATGTCTACTCTTGTGCAGACGACGCATGGAGTGAGATTCGGGCTTATGACGTATTACTATCCAAGTGGCAATCCTGCAGGCGCGACCTTTCTGGCATCAGTGCCAACCGGTACTCTGCCTACCTATTATTCGACGATCAAAGACCTAGATGCTATCTTCAGCGGCACCTATTCGAACCGCCAAGCACTGGCAGACACCATTCAAACACTGGCATCCAACGGGAATACGCCGACTGGTGAGGCTCTTTTTGAGGCCTTGAGATATTATCAGGGCGGCACGCCGGCATTCGGCGCAACGATAGGTAAGACAGTAGCAACCGGCGGGGACGGAACAAATTATATCTCTCCTATTCAGTACGGCTGCCAGAAAAACTATGTTATTCTGGTGACCGATGGGATGTCGAATGCCGACACGCATTCTGCTTTAAATTTGATAACTGCTACGTATGGTGCAAACCATTGGGATGGCAGTTTCTGTACGGGGTATGGCACCCCCACCTATACTACGTGCAATGGGAGTAATGAATACCACTCAGTCGCAGGTGTTGCCAGATATTTATATGAAAACGACCTGCGCTCGGATATAAGCGGTTCACAGAACGTAACCACATTTACGGTCGGATTCGGTACCGTGGGAGCTGATACTGAAGCTTATGATCTCCTCAGACTGGCAGCTGATAGTAAACACGGCCGCGGCGCCTATTACGCTGCTACGAGCGCGCAAGGATTGGCCAAGGCATTAACCCAGATCATGGGGCAGATTGCCAGCGTTAACACTTCATTTGTGGCGCCCGTGGTTCCGGTGAGCCCTGAAAACAAGACCTACTCCGGGGCCAGGGTGTATATGGGTTTTTTCAGGCCGGAGACATCAGCCGTGTGGTTCGGCAACTTGAAAAAATTCGGTCTCGGTGTATATACCAGTCCGACGACCAGTGTTGTTCTCGATTCTTCGGCGGTCTATGATGTGAATAATGTTCTTGCAACATACGTAGACAATAATAATGACGGATACGATGACCGGGATGGAGCGGCACTGCCTGTTGGAATGCAAAATGGCGGGTTCCGATCCAGCGCTAAATCCTATTGGAGCTCCGTGGTGGATGGCGGTAACGTCGAGACCGGCGGTGTAGGCGCTCTTCTGAAGTCCAGGGATTTTTCCATCACTTGTCCGAGTTGTGATATCGCGGGTTCGCAGCCACGTAATATCTACACCTATCTGGGGTCGAACGTTGACCTGACACAATCGATCAACGCCTTCAGCACAAAGAACCCATCCTTGACGGCCGCCGTTATGGGGTTGCCGGGAGCTGTTCTCTCTGGTTCGGCAACCACGGACGTTAAAACACTCATCAATTACGTATCAGGATTCGATACCTATGATAACAATCTGAACGGCAATTTTACGGAGAAGAGTCAGTGGATTCTCGGGGACATTCTCCATTCCAAACCCTTAATAGTCAGTTATGCAACATATGATTACGTGACCACGCCGGCCAATGAATCGAACTGTTCCATTAACAAGAGTATTATTTACGCGGGAGCCAATGACGGGATGCTGCATGCTTTCAATGACTGTGACGGCAGCGAAGCCTGGGCGTTTATACCGCCGGACGTCCTTCCGACTCTTCAGTATCTTCAGGGCAATGCACATCCCTATTTCGTTGACAGCTCGGTGGCGCAGTATATCTATCAGGCAAATCCGACGGCAACGGCCATAAGTGTGGCCGCAGGCGACAAGGTGGTACTCGTCGTCGGTCTTAGAAGAGGTGGTGGCCTCGACAGTGAGCCGACGGCGGGATATTACTATGCACTTGATGTGACAGACCCGACGACTCCCAAGTTCCTTTGGAGCATAAGCAATACTACGAGATGGTCTGGAACCACCAAAACGACAACCTCGGACTTTAGTAACATGGGGGAAGCATGGAGCGAACCGAAGATCGTGAAGGTCAAAGTCGGGTCATCTTCTAAAATGGCCGTCTTCATCGGCGGCGGTTATGACAACTGTAATGAAGATGCGCGCTACGGTGCGACCCAGACATTCAGCGGGTCCTGTGTAAGTGCTGTTACGACTGCCGACAGCGGACTGGATGGAAGCGGAAATCCGTTAACCAGCACGGGTTCGACGCTGGTCTCGAGTTTAACCTCGTCGTTGTACAAAGGGCGGGCAATTTACGCAGTGGAATTGGCGACGCTGAATACCCCCACGCCGAGCCCGAATTTGGGCAATGGAGGAGCAAAGATATGGGGCACTACTATGGCAAATTCGTTTTCAATGATCAGCGAGCTGACGGCCGTAGACATTAATTTTGATGGCTATGCCGACCGGCTCTATGCAGGAGATTCGGGCGGTAATCTATGGCGCATTAATGTCCAGGATACGAACACCGCGAACTGGACCGTTACAAATATATTCAGTTCTAATCCGGGGTATACGGGTGATCCCGGCGCGGGTGTTGCCGCGGCAGCCGATGGTACGACTGGAAGAAAGATATTTTATAAACCCTCCGTTACGATTGATAAGAATAATTTGCCCCGTATTTTCTTCGGCACGGGGGACCGGGAGCATCCATTGAATCAGGCGGTGATCGAGCGTTTCTATGGTTTGATCGATAAGGGACAGAGCTCAACATTGACGGAGGCAAAATTACTTGACGTTTCATCAAATCTGATGCAAAACGGAACGGAGACCCAGGTCGGCACCATGCAGAGTCTTCTTGATCTTGCGTCAAATCCTTCCAACACCACCTATTACGGATGGTATATGCGCATCTATGGAGCGGAACATAATGATTCCGATTTGTACCAGGGAGAGAAAGTTCTTGCCCCGCCGACGCTCATTAATGGTGTCGTCTATTTTACGACGTATGCTCCGAGCACTGCGGTAACGGTTACCGATCCATGCCAGACCGGGAATCTCGGGACTGCGCGTTTATACGCCTTAGATTACTATTCAGGTATGGCTGCCTTGAATCTGGATACATCCAATGATACTTTAATCCCTCAATGGCTCAAGAATACTCATGCCCGCGATGCAAAGGGAAATCTGCTGCAACGGACCGACCGGACCATTAACCTCGGTAGCGGTATCCCATCCGGCGTCCAGCCGAGCGGGCTTATTGGATGCGGCGGCGGTCTGTGTAAACAAACGCTGGCGCCAGGGGGCCAGGTGTTGCCGCTTTATTGGAGGCAGAGATAGGTAACAACATGGTTAAAGAACATGCTCACAGCCTTCCAGGTGGAGTGCATATGCGGCAGCCGATGAATAAAAATAATATGCTCTGTGTGGTGATAGCCGTCCTGAGCATCTTCGCCTGCACGAAGCAGGAGTCAAATAAGGTGAGCGCCACTTCACCGGCGCAGGCACCTGCCTCGGCGGCGGCAGTGCCCTCGCAAAGATCAACGGGCAGCCTTCAGGTGAAAATGTTGCCGGAAACGCCGACCGTCACGTCTGATATCCAGGTTGTTTTTTCCTGTACAGGAAACGCTACATATGAATGGCGGAGGAACAATCAGATCATCGGTGGTGAAACTACCGATTGGCTCTCGAAAAAACAATTTGTGAAAGGGGATGACATCACCGCAACCGTTAAATGCGATAGTTCGGAAGGTACTGCAATGGTTACGATCGCCAACAGCCCGCCGAGTGTCTTGTCGGTTCCGTTCAGTCCCGCTGATATACATGCAGGGGTGGATATTACGGTCAAGCCGGCAGGATACGATCCTGACGGTGACGACGTCGGGTTCATGTATAAATGGTCGGTGAACGGCAATGAAATTTCCAATAATTCCCCGATGCTTTCGAGAGACCGTTTTAAGCGCGGTGATAAAGTCCTTCTGACCGTTATCCCCTATGACCGTGATGGGAGCGGGCCCCCGTTCGTATCGCAGAATATGGTGATTCCGAATGGAGCGCCGCGGATCCTTTCCAGTCCGCCCCAGGAGATTCACGGCGAAGTCTATACCTATCGGGTCACAGCCGAAGACCCGGACGGAGATCCCATAACATTTTCACTGCTGTCCGCGCCTTCCGGGATGACTATCGATAGTAATACCGGGGTGATTTCCTGGCCGATAACACCGGAGGCTTCCGGCAATTACGAAGTAGAATTAGCGGCACAAGACCCGGGTGGATTGAAGACAACGCAGAAATACACGTTCTCGATACCGTATGCAGGAGGGGGACCCAGGTGAGTCATCTACTTAACATGAAAATTCGCTCTTCACGAGGTTTTACCGCGATCGAGATGATAATTGTACTTGTTATTATCAGCGTCTTGTCTGCCATGGCAGTGCCGTCTTTCCTTCAGTGGCGTCAAAGTCTTGAAGCCAGAGAAACCGCGATGGACTTCGTTAATATCCTCCGGAAGGCGAAGAGTGATGCGATCAACACCAATCGGCAACAGCAAGTGCAGTTTGACGCGACATTGAAACATTACGGCCAAAGGCAGGGAAGCCAGACCAATACGAACTGGGCCACTGCGTCTGCCGTAGCGTCCTGGACGAACCTCAAGTCCGAAGTATTTTTCACCCCGAGTGTTAATGTTGAGTTTAATCCCAACGGGACGTCGACTGTGAATTCGATAGTCACCTCTGCCACCATAACAGTTCAGAACAACGCTGCAACTCGCACATTCACTGTCTCTGTAGCCAGTACAGGCAGAATCAGTATGCAGTAATACGAAGCAATGTTCAAGATATTGCGTTACCATCCGTGAAAAACCTTAACACTCTCTTAAATTCAATATGCTTGTCTTGATTTATTGAAGGCAGAACTTTTTATGCTGTTTTATCCCCGTCTTCGCAGCCATTGCATTGACCGGATTCTATTCGCTCTTCACATAAGATAAAAACATCCCGTCCTATCGACGTATCGTCTTGTAAAAATGGTTTACCCCAAATATGACAGCATATCGCAATTCGTTCATGTTTCCCCTCTGGTATACAGTTTGGCATAAAGTCGAATTTCCAATTGGATTTTCGGTCAAACTAATGCGTCTCGCACAAAGGAGGGGGTATGAAGAAATACGAAATGGGACCGAATGTCGGGTGTTCAGAAAATGGGTTTAGCCTGCTTGAACTTATGATCGTTGTGGCCATTGTTTCGTTTCTTGCCGCTTTGGCAGCACCTTCATTCGCAGACTGGCAAAGGGACCTTACCTGTCGGGAAGTAGCGAGAAGCATTTGCTCCACGCTGAGATGCGCGAAGAGCAGGGCGATCAGCACAAACCTGGAGCACCGCGTGGAGTATGAACCAGAAAAAAACAGATACCGGCTGACTCAAGGGGATAGGTCCGTAAACAGCATCCACTGGAATACGATCGTTCATGACTGGACAATTCTGCCACTGGGCGTGTACATTGGTACAAATGTGAACACGGTACATCTAAACACCAATGGGACCTCTAATGGGGGTACGATAAGTATCCAGGATTCCAGTAAGAAGACGAAGTTCAAGGTTGTCGTCGCCGCAACCGGCCGGATCAGGATGCCTGAAAAACTCTGATAGGATTGAACTCTTTCGGTTTCGGCGCGCAATGGAAGAAGTTTATTCCTTGACACGACCGGATCCAGAACGTAATATTGGTGCGGATCAATCAGACAGGGCGCTACGTGCCGCTTCGCAGGCACGCAAGGACACGAATGGCCGGACAAATCATTCTCGCATCGAACTCGCCTCGCCGTAAAGATCTTCTGCGGCAGATTGGTCTTGATTTCAGCGTCGATCCTGCGGATGTGGACGAGCGCATTTTGCCCGGTGAGTTGCCCGAGGGATATGCGGTGCGGGTTGCGCTTGACAAAGCGCGTGTCGCAGCCGCACGGACTGGAACGGGTATTGTTATTGCCGCTGATACCATTGTTGTCCTTGATGACGAAATCCTTGGCAAGCCCGCGGATGCAGCGGATGCTGAACGCATGCTCATGATGCTCTCCGGCAAGGTACACTGTGTGATGACCGGCCTCGCGGTCATGGACGCTGCAACAGGAAAGTCCCTTTGCCGCATGTCGATCACCCGGGTCTGGTTTCGCAGTCTTGCGCCGAGCGAGATAATTTCTTACGTGGCCACAGGAGAGCCGCTCGACAAGGCGGGTGGATACGGGATCCAGGAGCGCGGCGCTCTGCTGGTAGACAAGATCGATGGATGCTACTTCAATGTCGTCGGGCTGCCGCTGTCACTGCTTGGTGAATTGCTCCGTGCTTTTGGCGTAGACGTGCTTTAATGGTAATGAAACTCCGGGGGACATGCGCAATAATATGCGATTCGGCCCTTTTTTTTCTATCTCACCTTGACAACCGGACAATTTCCTACTAAACTAGCATAAGATGTTGTTATAGATAAGAGGATTGCCATGTCTGCCATTCGTGTAATGATCGCAGGAAAAGATCCCGCTCAGATGCAAACGCTGTGCACTGCACTGGACCGGCAGGACTCGATGGCTATAATTTCAACCGTCTCCTCGCGGGAAACGGCTGTCAAGCATCTGACAGCAAGTCCCGATATCCTGCTCTTGAATCCTGATATCCTGAAAGATCATCCTCTCTCACGATTCATGCAGTCAATTCAAACAAAATCGCCCCGGACCAAGATCATTAATATTCTCCAGCAAACCCCTTCCGATGAAGAAATGATATCCGACATTAAAACAGGTGTTAGGGGATTCCTCAAGACCACCGATTCTCCTGCCTTCATGATAAAGGCGATCCATTGTGTCTTCGATGGAGGCATATGGGCTGAGCGCAGGATCCTGGAGAAGACAATTTCTAATCCCCTGTTGTTGACGGAATCGCTCCAAACGCACCTTCCAGGGCTTCCTGCGCTCACAAACAGAGAAAGGGAGATGCTTTCCCAGGTTCTCAAGGGCGCCTCGAACAGAGAGATTGCGGTCAGCAGCAGCATCAGCGAGCGAACGGTCAAGACCCATCTGTATCGCGTCTACCGGAAACTGAATGTGAAGAGCAGGACCAAAGCCATAGCATTATTGTCCCAATCGTAAAATCACGCTGTGTCATGCGATAGAGTTTAGCTTTATTGACATTTCGTCCCTGAACCGCTATCGGAAGCGAACGTTCCCCCCGCCTGCAACCGCAGTTTTCAGCTCGATAATTTCAAATTATTCATGATCTTTTCCCCAATCCGGTCTTGACGCTGCCTCGGAATGACTGTATCATGCGTCCCATGTCTGCTCTGGTTTTCACTGTCTATTTTATCGTTCTGGGGACCGGCTACTGGCTCAGGTATCTGAATCTTTCCTATTTAAAGGTCCATGGACGTACCGTTCCTCCTGAATTTCAGGGTGTGGTTGATCCGGCGCTTCTGGGGAAAATATCCGATTATACCCTTGAGAACAGCCGGTTCGGTCTTCTTGAATCCGTCCTTGGCAACCTTCTCACCATTCTCTTCCTCTTTGGGGGTCTACTCGGTGTCTATGACCGATGGATCCTCTCGTTCACCGGCTCGCTGATCTGGGGAGGGCTGATTTTTTTTCTTATCCTGATGTATGCCCAGATGCTCATCGATATTCCCTTCAGCCTCTACAGGAATTTCAGGATAGAAAATCGTTACGGTTTCAATACCATGACAATGCGCCTCTGGTTTACCGATCTCATCAAGTCGGCCGCCATCTCCTCGGTCCTGGGCGCAGTGGTCGTTCTTTCGGCGCTTGCGATCGTGCAGGCCAGCCCCGCGTGGTGGTGGGTCTGGCTATGGTCCTTTCTCCTTTTCTTCGGCATTTTCATCATGTATATCTCGCCGGTCATCATAGAACCTCTTTTTTTTAAATTTGAGCCCGTGAAAGTGGAGGGTTTGGAGGAGAATGTACGGCATCTCATGGAGCGCGCCGGACTTAAGGTGAGCCGCGTGTTCCAGGTGGACGCGTCGCGCAGAAGCCGCCATTCTAACGCATACTTCACCGGCATCGGCAGGGTGAAGCGGATCGTTCTGTTCGATACCCTGATCGAGCAAATGACGCGGGAGGAGGTGCTCGCGGTCCTGGCGCATGAGACAGGCCACTGGAAAAAACGGCATGTCTTGAAACGAATCGTCCTGACCGAGGCCATGGCGTTCTGCGGATTATTTCTGGCATTTCATCTGCTCACCTGGAAAGACCTGCCGGGTTTGATCGGTCTTGCCGATGCTTCGTTCTTTGCCCGTGTCGTTATCCTGGGATTTTTAAGTTCTCTTGTCATGTTCCCGCTCACCCCACTGTTCTCATATCTGTCCCGGAGAGACGAGCGAGAGGCGGACCATTTTGCATCCGAACTTACCGGCCGTCCGGATGCCATGGCGTCCGCTTTGGTGAAGCTGTCGCGCGAGAACCTGGCCAATCTGCACCCCCATCCGCTCTATGCGGCGTTCCACTACTCCCATCCGCCGGTGGTGGAGAGGATCAGGATGCTGAAGGCAGGGAGTCAGGAGCCAGCAGCCAGTAGTAAGTAGACGAGGCAGTCTTTTGTGCTATTTTTTGTTGCCGACTCCTGAATTCTGTCTCCTGGTTCCTGTCCTCTGCACTTTCCCATTGACCGCTGTCGTCGTGTTGTGCTATTTTTAGCGAGAAGTAAGGGAGGCTCATTCGTGGCAGAGACGTATACCGCTAAAGACATTACCGTACTCGAAGGCCTGGAGCCGGTCCGCAAGCGGCCGGCCATGTACATCGGTTCAACCGACGTGCACGGTTTACACCACCTCGTATGGGAAACGCTCGACAATGCTGTTGACGAAGCGCTGAACGGCTACTGCACGCTGATAACCCTGACGATCGAGAAGGACGGCGGGGTTACGGTTGAGGACGACGGTCGCGGCATACCCGTTGACATCCATCCGAAGACCAAGCGTCCCGCTATCGAGACCATCCTCTGCACGCTCCACGCAGGCGGCAAATTCGACCACACGGTCTACAAATCCTCGGGCGGCCTGCACGGCGTGGGTGCGTCGGTCGTGAACGCTCTGGCGGAGGTTTTCATTGCCACGGTATGGCGTGACGGCTACGAGTGGACCCAGGAGTTCTCGCGCGGCAAACCCAGGGGAAATCTCAAAAAAGGAAAGCCGACCAAAGCGCACGGCACCCGGATATACTTCCGCCCGGACCCCGAGATATTCGCGAAGACCACCTTCAATTACAAGAGCATTCTTGATGTTTCAGAGAGCAAGGCCTTCCTCAACAAAGGGCTCAAGATCACGATCGAGGACCCCCGAGACGGGGAGAAACCGGTCACCTTCAAATACGACAACGGGATCCAGGACTATATCAAACGCATCGTTTCCGGAACAACGGTCGTGAACGCAGAACCCTTTTATTTTGAGAAAGAGGACGATTTCAAGATAGAGTGCGCGATGCACTGGACCCTGGCAACGGACATGGAGATCCATTCCTATGCCAACTCTATCAACACATCCGACGGCGGCACCCACGAGATGGCGGTCAGGGCAGGGTTGACGAAAGCGGTGCGAGCCTATGCAGAACGAAAGAGCCTCATCCCTAAGAACATCAAGAGCATTGCCTCAGAAGACGTGTACGAAGGGCTCTACGGCATTGTCAGCGTGCTCATTAAAAATCCGCAATTTCAAGGCCAGACCAAGGAGAAGTTGAACAACCCGGAGATCTCCTCGCCCATCGAGGCCTCGGTAAAGACCGCGTGTGAAGCGTATCTGCTTGGTAACCCCACCATGGCGGATGCCGTGGTAAATCGTGTGCTGCTTTCCGCCGAGGCTCGCATGGCATCGCGGGCCGCCAAGGAGAACGTGACCCGGAAGCTCTCATCGTTCAAGCTGAACCTGCCAGGCAAGCTTGCGGACTGTTCCTCGAATAAGGTGGAAGATACCGAGCTCTTCATCGTGGAGGGCGACTCGGCGGGCGGTTCCGCCAAGATGGCGCGTGACCGCAAGACACAGGCCGTTCTGTCGCTCCGCGGCAAGATACTGAACGTGGAGCAGGTGGCATCTCTCGAACGGATCCAGCAGAACAATGAGATCAAGAACCTTCTTGCCACGCTTGGTTGTGGCGTGGGGGTGCAGTGCGACCTCAACAAACTCCGCTACAACCGCGTGATCCTGATGACCGATGCCGACGTGGACGGCGCCCACATAAGCGTTCTGCTGCTTACCTTCATTTACCGCTACATGCCCGATCTTATCAACCATGGTCATATCTACCTTGCCATGCCTCCGTTGTTCCGGATCGAGGCAGGCAGGGAGGTCTTCTACGCCATGGACGAGATGGAAAAGGAAAAGATCCTCGCAAAGCTGAATGGGAAAAAATACGAGGTGGGCCGGTTCAAGGGTCTCGGCGAAATGAATCCGGAGACGCTGAAAGAGACGACCATGAATCCGAAAACCCGCACCCTGATGAGAGTGCAGGTGCTGGATCACAAGGCTACCGATGATGTGTTCGAACGGCTCATGGGCAAGGACCCGAAGGCCCGGTTCACGTTCATTCAGGAACGGGCGGAGTATGCGGAACTGGACATTTGATCCAGGGTTGCGGAGTGAACGTCGAAGAGTATCGTAGGTATCCCTGTCCAACGTTTTTTGAATTTGTATTCCTCCGTTGTGTCAGTGGAAAACACTATCGCCTGCGATACTATCGCGGCTCGATGAACCCACCTGTCTCCCTCACCAAGCCTCACCTCGCGAAGTTTATTTCTCATTGACACTTCTTTAAATTATCTGGTATAGTACCCAAACCTCTTATTTTGCAAGGAGTTTTATGTTCCAGCCCTCTCTTGTGGACTTCAAAAAGAAGGCGAAGCGGGGCAACCTCATCCCCGTGTACCGCGAGATCCTTGCGGACATGGAAACGCCCGTGTCGGCATTTCAGAAGATCGATAATGGCCGCTATTCCTTCCTCCTGGAAAGCATGGAAGGCGGCGAGAAGTGGGCGCGTTATTCGTTCCTCGGCAGCAAGCCGTCGGTCGTGATCAGGAGCTTCGGCCGAAAGGTGGACGTCATCCGGGACGGAAAAACTCAAAGATCATCCTTTGGGCGCGACCCGCTTGAGGTGATCAAGAAGGTCCTCTCCGAGTATGTTCCCGTGCCCGATCCGTCGCTGCCCCGTTTCTTCGGCGGCGCTGTCGGTTTCATGGGCTACGACGTGGTCCGTTTTTTCGAGGAACTGCCTAGCCCCGAGAAGAACGGTCTTGATATTCCCGACGTCTTTTTCATGATCACCGATACGCTGGTGATCTTCGACAACATCACCCACATGATCAAGGTGGTTTCGAACGCGCATGTGAAGAGCAGGTCGGTCGAAGCGGCCTATCGCGAGGCGGTGGAAAAGATCAATGAGATCGTGAAGAAACTGAAAAAAGGAGTCAGGAAAAAGGAGTCAGGAGTAAGGAAAAAAACAAGAAAAGAACCAAGGCTCGAATCCAATTTCACCCGGCCGCAGTATGAACAGGCGGTGCTGAAGGCAAAGGAGTACATCAGGGCAGGGGACATCTTCCAGGTCGTTCCGTCCCAGCGGTTCCGGACGAAGATCACTGCCGAACCCTATGAGATTTATCGCGCTCTGCGGTTGATCAACCCGTCCCCGTATATGTATTTTCTCCGCTGCGGCGATGCGACGGTTGTGGGCGCGTCTCCGGAGGTCATGGTGAGGCTTGAGGATGGGGCGATCGACCTCCGGCCGATCGCTGGTACGCGCCGCCGCGGCGCAACGGAAGAAGAGGACAAGTCGCTCGCCGGGGAACTGCTTGCTGATCCGAAAGAGCGGGCCGAGCATATCATGCTCGTGGACCTTGGAAGGAACGACGTGGGCCGGGTCAGCGAGCCAGGCAGCGTGAAGGTGAGCGAACTCATGGTGATCGAGCGGTACTCCCATGTCATGCATATCGTGTCGAACGTGCGCGGCAAATTGTCCGCCGGCAAGGACTCCTATGATGTGATCCGGGCATGTTTTCCGGCCGGAACGGTGTCGGGCGCACCCAAGATCCGGGCCATGCAGATCATCGATGAGCTTGAACCCACGCGGCGCGGGCCGTATGCGGGCGCGGTCGGGTATTTCGGGTTCTCGGGCAACATGGACACCTGCATCACGATCCGCACGCTGGTTATCAAAGACGGCGTTGCCTACATCCAGGCCGGCGGCGGCGTGGTGGCGGACAGTGATCCGGCTGCCGAGTATCAGGAAACGGTGAACAAGGCAAAGGCCATGCTGCGGGCCGTGGCAATGGCGGAGAAGGGGCTGGATTAAAATCTTTCACCACAGAGCACACAGAGAGAGCCTGAAATCTTTTTTTATTCTCTGTGGTCTCTGTGGTTGATGCCTTTGAGGTTCTTATGCTGTTGATGATCGACAATTACGATTCCTTCACCTATAACCTGGTCCAGTATCTGGGCGAGTTGGGCCAGGACCTGAACGTATACCGGAACAACAAGATCACGATCGCAGAGATCGAAACAATGAGGCCCGAGCGGATCGTGATCTCCCCCGGGCCATGCACGCCAAGGGAAGCGGGGATATCGATCGACGTGATCAAACACTTCGCAGGCAGGATCCCGATACTGGGTGTCTGCCTTGGCCACCAGTCCATCGGCGAGGCCTTCGGCGGAGAAGTCATCCGCGCACCCTACCTTATGCACGGCAAGACCTCCATCATCCACCATGATGGAAAGACCATTTTCAGCGGACTTCAAAACCCCTTTGAGGCGACAAGGTACCATTCACTTATCATTAAGCGCGATACCCTGCCGTCGATGCTCGAGATATCAGCGTGGACCGAGGACGGCATCATCATGGGCGTCCGGCACAAGCAGTTCAAGGTGGAGGGGGTGCAATTCCATCCCGAGTCGATCCTGACCAGCGTGGGCAAGGACCTGCTCAGGAACTTTTTGAAATTATAGTAACGAGAACCAAGGATTTTCCACGAAGACTCGAAATCACGAAGAAAACCTTTGAGATCAACTTTGTGTCTTAGTGCCTTCGTGGCAGGGGTAGGTTTATGATCAAAGAAGCGATCGCAAAGGTCGTAACGAAAGGCAACCTCACCGAGGCCGAGGCCGAGGCCGTGATGCGGGAGATCATGCAAGGCGAGGCCACGGACGCCCAGATCGCGGCCTACATCACGGCGCTGCGCATGAAGGGCGAGACGGTTGATGAGATCACCGGGTCCGCGCGGGTCATGCGCGAGAAGGCCGTGCCGATCAGGCTCGATGCGAAATATCAGGTTGATACCTGCGGCACCGGCGGCGATATGGCTCATACGTTCAATATTTCGACGACCGTGGCATTTGTTGTCGCAGGCGCCGGCGTTACGGTAGCCAAGCACGGCAATAGATCGGTTTCAAGCAAGAGCGGCAGCGCCGACGTGCTCCAGGCCCTCGGCGTCAACATCGAGATCCCGTCCCATCGGGTTGAAGCGTGCATGCAAGAGGTGGGCATTGCCTTCCTGTTCGCGCCTTTGATGCACCAGGCGATGAAATATGCGATCGGCCCGAGAAGAGAGATCGGCATCCGGACACTGTTCAATATCCTTGGTCCGCTCACGAACCCGGCAAAGGTGACCTCACAGATCATGGGTGTGTATGCAGCCGAGCTGACCATACCGCTTGCCCAGGCACTCGGCAATCTCGGCGCCCGGCATGCATTCGTGGTGCATGGCATGGATGGCCTGGACGAGATCACAATCACGGGCAAGACCAGGGTCTCGGAGTTCAAAGACGGGAAGGTGAAGGACTATATCATTCATCCCTCTGATTTCGGCGTGACGCTCGGAAAGGTCGAGGATCTCAGGGGTGGTGATGCGAAAGAGAACGCGGCCATTACCCTTGATATCCTGAAAGGTCAAAAAGGCCCTCGCCGCGACATAGTGCTGATGAACAGTGCCGCGGGTTTTGTTGCTTCGGGAATGACGCCGGATTTCAAGGAAGGGATCAAGCTTGCCGCGGAGTCGATAGATTCCGGAGCCGCATTGAGAAAAGTGGAACAGTTGAAGGCGTTTACCAATAAGCCATAAAAGCAGGAGTCAGGAGTCGGCAGTAAAAGAATGATCCTCGACGAGATTATCGCACATAAGAAAGAGGAGCTGGCTGAGACGAAACGTCTGGCGACATTTCCTGATATCAGGTCAAAGGCATTGGATGCGGCGCCAACCCGGGGATTCGGGAAAGCGCTTTCCGGCACGGGTGGTATCCGGCTGATAGCCGAGGTTAAGAAGGCATCGCCCTCGAAAGGCGTGATCCGCGAGGACTTCGATCCTGTAAAGATCTCTCAGATATACGAGAAGTCCGGCGCGTCGTGTCTTTCGGTCCTGACGGAAAGAAAATTCTTTCAGGGTGAGCTCGAATATCTGGGCCGGATCAGGCAGGTCGTAGAACTGCCGCTTCTGCGCAAAGATTTTATTATCGACGAGTATCAGATCCACGAGGCGCGTGCGGCCGGGGCGGACGCCATCCTGTTGATCGCGGCATGCCTGGAAAAACAACAGCTCGGGGATTATCTCGAGATCGCACGTCAACTCGGTCTCGATGTGCTGGTCGAGTCGCATACCTATAAGGAGCTGGATAAGTCTCTGCAGGCTGGGGCAACGCTCGTGGGGATCAATAACCGGGATCTTACAACCTTCATGGTGAGTCTGCAGACGACTTTCGACCTCCTGAAGGACATCCCCGATGATCGTACGGTCGTGAGCGAGAGCGGGATCAAGACGCGGAAGGATGCGGTGCTTCTCCAGCGGGCCGGCGTGGATGCGGTCCTTGTGGGTGAGAGCCTGATGCGGGAGACGGATATCGGAAAGAAAGTGAAAGAACTCTTGGGAAAGGAATAAGGTCGTTGGAGGATACGGCACGCCGGGTCCTGTTTGCGGCCGATGAAAGCTTATGATAAAAATAAAGATCTGCGGCATTACCAATCTGGACGACGCGATGGCGGCGGCTGATGCCGGAGCGGATGCGCTGGGCTTCAACTTCTACAAGAAAAGTCCCCGTTACATCGAACCGGAGAAGGCAACCGAGATCATCGCTCAATTGCCGCCGCTCATGATGCCGGTTGGAATTTTTGTGAACGAGCGTGAGGACAGGATACGGGAAATCCAGCACATGACCTGCATCCAGGCAATTCAGCTTCATGGAGATGAGACCCCGGAATTTTGTCAACGGTTCGAGAACCGGGTGATCAAGGCATTCCAGGTAAAGGACAAGGAAAGTCTGAAGGCCATGGCGCACTACCGTGTCGGCGCGTTCCTGCTTGACAGCTACCAGGAGGGGATACGGGGCGGGACAGGCACGACCTTTGACTGGCACCTTGCGGTGGTTGCAAAGACCTTCGGCAAGATCATTCTGGCCGGCGGGCTGACACCCGAGAATGTGGCAGAGGCGGTGAAGCTGGTTCAGCCCTACGCCGTTGATGTCGCAGGAGGAGTGGAGAGGGAAAAAGGGATCAAGGACCATGCGAAACTCAAGAAATTCATCGCCGAGGTAAGGAGGGCATCGCGGCCGTGAGCATGCCTGACAAAAAGGGACACTTCGGCATCTATGGCGGGAAATTTGCGCCCGAAACGCTGATGCCTGCTCTCGCCGAGCTGGAAGATGCCTATCTTGCCGCGAAGAAGGACAAGGGATATCTGGCCGAGCTTGAGTTCTATAACCGTGAATTCATTGGCCGTCCCACGCCGCTCTATTTTGCCAGGCGTCTGACCGAGCACCTGGGCGGCGCGAAGATCTACCTGAAGCGCGAGGACCTCTGCCACACCGGCGCTCACAAGATAAACAATTCTCTCGCCCAGGTCCTGCTGGCGAAACGCATGGGCAAGACCCGCGTGGTTGCCGAGACAGGAGCTGGCCAGCACGGCGTGGCAACTGCCACGGCTGCTGCCATGTTCGGTCTCGACTGCGAGGTCTACATGGGCACTGACGATGTGGCGCGCCAGTCCTTGAACGTGTTCCGCATGAAGCTCCTTGGAACGACCGTGCGGCCGGTGAACATCGGCAGTAAAACGCTCAAGGACGCGATCAACGAGGCCATGCGCGACTGGATCACGAATGTGGCAACTACGCATTACGTATTGGGTACCGTCTTCGGGCCCCACCCGTTCCCCATGATGGTGCGTGACTTCCAGTCCGTGATCGGCCGCGAGGCAAAGAAGCAGATCATGAAGATGGAAGGACGTCTGCCGGATTGTCTCGTTGCATGCGTCGGCGGCGGCTCGAATGCGATGGGGCTGTTCGCTGAGTTTCTGAACGAACCGGCCATAAAAATGTACGGCATCGAGGCGGGCGGTCTCGGCATCGAACGCGGAAAGCATGCGGCGCGTTTTGCCGGCGGGTCGCTCGGAGTTCTCCAGGGCTGCAAAACATTCGTGCTCCAGGATGAACAGGGTCAGATCGAGATGACGCATTCCGTCTCGGCAGGTCTGGATTATGCGGCAGTGGGACCGGAACACGCGTTGTATCACGATACCGGCCGGATCGAATACACTTACGCCATCGATGAAGAAGCAATGGAGGCCTTTGACCTTCTCGCCCGCCTGGAGGGCATCATCCCGGCTCTCGAGAGTGCGCACGCCATAGCGTATTGTCTCAAGCTTGCACCAACGCTCGGCAAGGACAAGGTCGTCATTGTGAACCTTTCAGGCCGCGGGGACAAGGACGTCATGCAGGTGGCGAAGATCAAAGGTGTAGAACTGTAAATAGCCGCTTTTCGCAGGTTCAAATCAGTTGCCCGGAAGGAAACCGCATCGATGGTACCGTCGCAAACGGGGGCGGGGATGCGGTTACCACGGCTCCATCATCGCCGCAAGAGGAAAGATCATGTCGAGAATCAAAAACACCTTCAACCGGCTCAAGAAAAAGAACGAGACCGCCCTCATCCCGTACATCATGGCAGGCGACCCGGACCTGGCAACGACCAGGGCGCTCATCCTTGAGATGGAAAAGGCCGGCTGTGACATCATTGAGCTTGGCGCGCCGTTCTCCGATCCCCTGGCTGACGGGCCCGTGATCCAGAAGGCGGCCATTCGTTCGCTCGCGAACCATACCAGCGTTGCCGATGTCCTCGGCCTGGTGGCCGATGTCCGCAAAACGAGTTCGATCCCGCTCATCCTCATGACCTATTACAACCTGATATTCAAATATGGGGAAGAGCGCTTCGTTCGCGACGCCGTTGCAGCCGGTCTGGACGGCCTCATCCTGCCGGACCTTCCCCCGGAAGAAGCAGGGACCCTGATGCGGCTTGCAAAAAAGGCCGGTCTCGATACGATCTTCCTGATCGCGCCCACCAGTACCGACGACCGGATCAGGCTTGTTGCGAAGGTAACGCAGGGTTTTGCCTATTATGTGTCGCTCACCGGCGTAACGGGCTCGACACTTGCCGTCCAGAACTCCATCAAGGACGCACTGCTCAGGATCAGGTTAGTGACGGACAAGCCGGTTGCAGTCGGTTTCGGCATCTCTTCGCCTGACCAGGCTGCGCAGGTCGCCAGGTGGGGAGCCGACGGGGTGATCGTGGGCAGCGCCCTCGTGAGGGTGATCGAAGAGAACATCGGCAATCAGGAGCTTGTATCCCGCGTTGTCGCTTTCGTGAAGGCGCTCAAACAGGGGGTACTCCTGGGACACAGCGAACGGCAAGGCTAAACGAGAACTCCGGAGAGAAAAGGGTTGAGCGTCTTGACAAGACCGTGCAATAATCTTATCATCATATCGGAATATCCCCATGCAAGGTGAGGGATATCGCACGGATGAACGAATTCGACTCCTGACTGTCAAGGGTAAACAAGCAGCCGATGGCGATCTCTGGTCTCTGGCGCAGTGAAAGAATAGCAAGATGGGGGATGCGTGAAGGTAAAAGTACTGGGCTGCTCCGGATCAGAAGCAATAGGGCACAATCCGGCGGGGTTCCTCGTGAACGAGGTGATGATGCTGGACGCAGGGACCATTACCGCGGCGCTCACCCTTCCGGCGCAGCTCAAGATCACTGACATCCTGATCAGTCATACCCATCTCGATCACATCAAGTCCCTTCTGTTCCTGGCCGACAACATCATCGGCCGTGTCAAAAAGCCGGTTAATATCCGTGCGATTCCCGGGGTCATCGATGCCATCAGAAAACATCTGATGAACGGCCTCATCTGGCCGGACTTCACGAGGCTGCCGACTTTTGAAAAACCGGTCTTGACCTACGTTCCGATGCCGGTCGGGAGGATGGTGAGCGTCGCCGGGCTGAAGGTAAAGGCGGTCCCCATGAACCATCCGGTCCCCTCCGTCGGCTTCCTTGTGAGCGACGGCAGGTCATCGTTCATCTACAGCGCCGATACCGGTCCGAACGAGGGACTTTGGAAGGAAGCGGCCAAGGCAAAGAATCTTAACGCGATCATCGTCGATACGTCGTTCCCGAACAGCCTTGCGGACCTCGCCAGTCTGAGCGGCCACTTTACCCCCGGACAGCTGCATCAGGACCTGAATATGGCGCGGATCGGCAATGATGTGCCGGTCTACATCTACCATATAAAACCGGTCCATAAAAAGAAGGTGATCAGCGAATTGATGGCCCTGGGCCGGAAAAATGTGAGGGTCCTGCAGGAAGGGAAGTCGTACTATTTTTAAGCTTCAAATAACAGAGGCCAAAATTACCAATAAAGCACCAATATCCAAATTCCAACGTCCAAACGGTTTTGAATTTCGGTCAATGTTATTTTGAACATTATGGTGATTTGATGCCTGGAATTTGGTGCTTGTCTAAGGAGACACATGGCTTGGTTTAAAAAAGAACGACCCGGGGGCACTACACCGGAAGCACCGGCAAAAAAGGTGAAGATCCCCGAAGGGCTCTGGGTCAAGTGCGACAACTGCAAGGAAATTATCTACCGCAAAGAGGTGGACAAGAATTTCAAGGTCTGTCCCAAGTGCGACTATCACTTTCGCATCTCGGCTTCGGAGCGCCTTCCCTTTCTGGTGGACGAGGGCAGCTTTCTCGAAGTGGAGGACGGCCTTTCGCCCAGGGATTTCCTTAACTTTAAAGACTACAAGGACAAGCTGAAGAGCAGCCGCAAGAAGACCGGGCTCAAGGACGCGATCATCTCGGGCGAGGCAAAGATCGGCGGGAGGCCTGTGTCGGTTGTGGTCATGGACTTCGATTTCATGGGCGGCAGCATGGGCTCGGTGGTGGGTGAAAAAATAGCCCGGGCCATTGAGCGGGCCATCGAAAAACGGACACCCTTCGTATCAGTGGCTTCGTCCGGCGGCGCACGGATGCAGGAGGGGATCCTTTCGCTCATGCAGATGGCGAAGACCTCTGCCGCCGTGGCGCGGCTGGGCGAGGCAGGTCTTCCCTTCATATCCGTGCTCACCGATCCGACCTTCGGCGGGGTCACGGCGAGCTTTGCCATGCTCGGCGACATCATTATCGCGGAGCCAAAAAGCCTCATCGGCTTTGCCGGCCCCCGCGTGATCGAGCAGACGATCAAGCAGCAGCTTCCCGCAGGTTTCCAGCGGGCCGAGTTTCTTTTGGACCACGGCATGATCGACTTGATCGTTCCCCGGCGGGAGATGCGCGCGACGCTCGGCAAAATCCTCGATTTCTTCGCGGAGTAGGGGGCGCTGCCATGGGAGAGATTGCCAAGGTCATGATCATCATCGGCGCGGTCCTGATCGCGGCAGGCCTTGTGATCCTGGTCTTCCCTCGGCTGCCCTTTGTGGGAAAGCTTCCCGGCGACATCCTGATCAAAAAAGAAAATTATACTCTTTACTTCCCGCTGGCCACGAGCATCGTCATCAGCATCGTCATCAGTCTGATCCTGTACATCATCAATAAGTTCAGGTAGCGCGTTCACTGATATGAATGCACGACATCGCAGGATATGATCGACAATTCCATAAAACGCCCCGCACTGCTTATTGCAACATTCGCCTCTTTCCTCACGCCCTTCATGGTCTCGTCCATCAATATCGCGCTCCCGGCGATCGGACAGGAATTCCAGATGAGCGCCGTGCTCATGAGCTGGGTTCCCGCGTCGTACATCCTGTCCGCGGCCATGTTCCTGGTCCCCTTCGGGAGGCTGGCGGACATCCACGGACGGAAGAGGGTTTTCGCGTACGGCATGTGGATATTTACGCTGTCATCGCTCGCTCTTGCTTTTTCCCCGTCGGCCGCGGTGCTTATCTCGCTCCGCGTCCTGCAGGGGTTCGGGAGCGCGATGATCTTCGGGACCGGCATGGCGATCCTGACCTCCGTGTTTCCCGCGTCCGAGCGCGGGCGCGTGCTCGGCATCAATGTGGCGGCCGTCTACCTCGGACTGTCACTCGGACCCGTCATCGGCGGATTTCTGACCTACCGGTTCGGATGGCGGAGCATCTTCCTGGTAAATGTGCCGCTCGGATTGTTCGTGATCTATCTGGTCGTCGCTAAGCTGAACAGGGAGTGGGCTGATGCCCGGGGAGAGCGGTTCGATGCCATCGGCTCTCTCTTCTATGCCTTTACCCTTGTCGCGTTCATGTACGGGCTCTCGCGCCTGCCGTCAAATTCCGGCATATGGTTCATTCTTGCCGGTGTGGCCGGGTGCCTTCTCTTCGTTGCATGGGACAGAAGGGCGTCTAGCCCCCTCCTGAACATGGACCTCTTCTTCCATAACCCGGTCTTTGCTTTTTCCAATCTGGCGGCGCTGATCAATTACAGCGCCACGTTTGCCGTCACGTTCCTCCTGAGCCTCTATCTCCAGTACCTCAAGGGTTATACGCCCCAGCACGCCGGCATGATCCTAATCTCCCAGCCCGTGGTGATGGCGATATTTTCTCCCTTTGCCGGCAGACTTTCTGATAAAATAGAGCCAAGGGTCGTGGCCTCCCTCGGCATGGGTTTTACGGTTGCAGGATTGTTCCTGTTCACGTTCATTGACCGTGACACTCACCTCGGCTTCATCATAGCGGGATTGATGCTGCTGGGCTTCGGATTCGCCCTGTTCTCGTCTCCGAACACGAACGCGGTGATGAGTTCCATTGAGAAAAGGTTCTACGGCGTGGGCTCATCCACGCTCGGCACCATGCGCCTGATCGGACAGATGCTGAGCATGGGCATTGCCATGGTCGTATTCTCTCTGTCCATCGGGGGTGCGCGCATCACGCCGGAGCACTATCCGCAATTTCTTTTGAGCATGAAAACCTCTTTCATGATCTTTTCAGCGCTCTGTTTCGGCGGTATTTTCGCATCACTTGCGAGGGGAAAGGTGAGGTGACCTGTGGACAGAAGGACATTTATCAAACTTGCGGCGTTGACTGGTGCGGGATTCTCTCTCCCCAATGGTTTAAACGCCCTTGCCGAGGCAGCTGAGAAAACGGCAGGGCCGGACCTTGTCGTGGCGCACGGCGCGTCACCCGAGAAGATCGTGATGGCGGCACTTGACGCCATGGGCGGGATCAGAAAGTTCATCTCCCGGGGCGATATCGTGGTCATAAAGCCGAACATCGGGTGGGACCGGACGCCCGAGCAGGCCGGGAATACGAACCCCGAGGTGGTCGCGGCCGTGGTAAAGCTCTGCTTCGAGGCGGGGGCCAAAAAAGTGAAGGTCTTCGACCGGCCGGTGAACGATCCCCGGCGGTGCTACGTCCAGAGCGGGATCGTGTCCGCGGCAAAAGCCGTGGGAGCCGATGTGGATTATATGGACGAACGGAAGTTCAAGGACATGGATATCAGGGGAGGTGCGCTCAAGTCCTGGCCGCTCTACACCGACGTCTTTGAGGCGGACAAGGTGATCAACATTCCGATCGCGAAGCACCACAGCCTTGCGAAGCTCACATTGTCCATGAAGAACTGGATGGGTGTTATGGGGGGCTCACGGCGACAGATCCACCAGAAACTGGACGAAAGCCTGGTCGACCTTTCCATGAAGATCAAGCCCACGCTTACGATCCTGGATGCGGTGCGCATCCTGACGGCCAACGGCCCCCAGGGCGGCAGCCTTGCCGATGTGAAGAAGCTCGATACGATCATCGTGGGTGTTGACCCGGTCGCGATCGATTCGTACGGCGCCACGCTGTTCGGCATGAAGGGGAGCGATCTCGGATATGTGACGATCGGCCACAAGCTTGGGCTCGGGCAGATGGATCTGAATAAGTTGAAGATCAAGAAGATACAGGTGTAGAGCCTATGCGGTTCATGACGACCCAAAATATCCGAAGAATCACCCAAGGTCTCTTCCTCCTCCTCTTTCTCTTTCTGTTCATCCAGACTGAATCCAAGGGGAACGACGAGCTTGGCTATCCCGTGCGGCTCTTTCTTGACTTCGATCCGCTCATTCTCATATCAACACTTCTGTCTGCCCATGCCGCTGCAAAGGCGTTCTTTCTCTCGATCATCACCATTCTCATCACGGTCCTGTTCGGCAGGGTCTTCTGCGGGTGGGCATGTCCGCTCGGCACGCTGAACAATATGGTTGGTTCGATCAGAAAAAAGGCGGCTGCTCACCGGGGCAGGGGCTGGTACCGGATCAAATATTATATTCTGACCGGCATGATCGCATCGGCGATCTTCACGCTCCAGCCGGTCGGGATCATGGACCCGTTGTCTCTCCTTATTCGTTCGTTCTCCATTGGCGTCTACCCGACCTTCAATTACGGGATACGCGCGGCCTTCGACACGATCTATGCGTCAAATCCACTCGGTGCCGCGGCCCTCTCCGAACCGGTCTTCACCTTCCTGAAGAAGACCGTGCTTTCCTTTGAGCAGTCCTTCTACGATCAGAACGTTCTCATCGGCACGATCTTCTTCGTCGTTCTCGGCCTGAACCTGATCGAGAAAAGGTTCTGGTGCAAATACCTGTGTCCGCTCGGCGCGCTCCTCGGTCTTTTGTCGAGGTTCTCGCTGCTCAAACGCTCCGTGAGCGAGGATTGCACGGAGTGCGGGGCCTGCGGCACGGTCTGCCAGGGGAACGCTTCGCCTGATGAAAAAGAAAAATGGAAAGACACCGAATGTCTTTATTGCTGGAACTGCGATGATGTCTGCCCGCAGAACGCGGTCAGTTTCGGTTTCAGCAGGAAGAAGCCGACAGCGGCCATGGACCTCGGAAGGAGAAGGATCCTTACCTCGGCGCTCAGCGGGATCGCGGTTGTTCCGTTCCTGCGCATCACGCCGCTTACCAAGGCGAATTCCAGGAACCCCGGGCTCATTCGTCCGCCGGGATCGCTCGAGGAAAAAGAGTTCCTTAAGCGGTGCGTGAAATGCGGTGAGTGCATGAAGGTCTGCACCACGAACGGTCTTCAACCCACGCTCCTGGAAGCGGGCGTGGAAGGCATCTGGTCTCCCATGCTTGTGCCGCGCATCGGGTATTGCGAATACCGCTGCACGCTCTGCGGACAGGTCTGCCCGACCGGCGCGATCAAAAAGCTCACGCTGGACGAGAAATCCAAGGTCAAGCTCGGTCTCGCGATGATCGACAAAGGCCGTTGTCTGCCCTGGGCGCATGCCACGCCGTGCATCATGTGCGAAGAGGTCTGCCCGACGCCAAAGAAGGCCATCTGGTTCGAGAAGGTGCAGGTGCGCGACCGTAAGGGAAGGGTCCTGACCCTGCAGCAGCCCCGCGTGGACCTCGAACTCTGCATCGGCTGCGGCATCTGCGAGGCCAAGTGCCCGGTTCTTGGCAGGCCTGCGATCACTGTCTCGAGCGTGGGGGAGAGCAGGTCGAAGGATAATCAGCTGCTGTTGACCTGATGTTAAAAAAAGGAATGTGCTCATTGCATCTAAAAAGCGTAACACTTCATCCGGAAAGATATCCTGACGGGGATCGATACCCCTTTAACCTCCCCATTTTTCGCCTTGCTCAAACCATCTCATTCAGCACGCCGGTCACCCTGTTCGTCGGTGAGAACGGTACGGGGAAATCAACCCTCCTGGAAGCGATATCGCAGGCGTGCGGTATTTACATCTGGCGCGACCAGGACAGGAAACGCTATCAATTCAATCCCTATGAAGATGCATTGCATCACTGTCTGTCGATCGAATGGACGGAGGGATCTGTTCCAGGTTCGTTCTTCGGTTCCGACATCTTTCACCATTTTGCTCAGCTGCTCGATGAGTGGGCCGCAAACGATCCCGGGCAGCTTGAATATTTCGGAGGCAAGTCATTGATGGCCCAGTCGCATGGCCAGTCGGTCCTCTCGTTTTTTAAGAGCCGGTATCAGCGCAAAGGCCTTTATCTGGTCGATGAACCCGAAACAGCGCTTTCGCCTCGCAGCCAGCTGGAGCTGCTTCAGCTGCTGGACACGTTGAGCAGGACCGGTCAGGCTCAATTTATCCTGGCTACCCATTCTCCGATCCTTTTGTCGTGCCCCGGGGCCGTCATTTACAGTTTTGACGATGTTCGGATAAACAAGACGCACTATGAAGAGACCGCGCATTATAAGCTGTACAAAGGCTTTCTCGACGGGAAGAGCAGGGATCCGCTTCGCGATACATGAGGGGATCAATCGACCGGCCCGTTAAAATGCCGAATTAAGGAATTGAACATGATAAAAAAACTGGACCATATCAACGTCGTCGTGAGCGACCTTCAGAAGGCAAAAGATTTTTTCCTGAAACTCGGTTTCAAAGAAGAGATATCCTCACGTATTTCAGGTGAGCGGTTCACCATTGTCACAGGCCTTCCCGATTTCGATGCTGAATTCGTCGGCTTGTATTTGCCCGGTTCCGCGACGAAGGTAGAATTGATACAGTACTACTCGCCGGTCGGGGGAAGGGACCCTGCGTTGAGCAAACCGAATCAGCTCGGGTTTCGTCATATGGCCTTCGCCGTGGACGATATTGAAGAGGAGGTCAATCGTCTCAAGGCCGAAGGAGTCGAATTCCAAAGCAGCATCCAGGTTTGGGAAAAAACCGGCAAGAAGCTGGTATATTTTTACGGCCCTGATGGAATTATTCTGGAATTCGCCCAATACCCGAAGCCATAGCAGTGATCAGTAAGGATTTGAACGCGGCCTTGTCGGGCTGCAAGCAGGTTGCTTTCGTTCTTCGTGCATGCTTTATTCAAAAATATAAACACCATGCCTTTGTGACATTCCGGCCAAACCACTCCCTATCATATCTGCTATAGTAAAAATAAGACCTTATCCAAATAAGGGGCAAATTCATCAACTAAATACTATAGTATTATAACTCGCCGTGTATGATCTAATCCTCGATAATTGTTTGGGATAATTAAATAACGCGTTTCTGTCAGGTATTTTTCATAAGTTCTTTTCAGAAGCGGATCTCTGTCTAACCGAAATCAATGCACTTGCAGACCATCCAAGATGAGGGGGTGTTGTCATGAAAAGAAAAAATATTTTCAGTACTGTAGCTCTGTTTTTGTTGTCAGCCGCGTTCATCATCAGTTATCCTCCTTTTGCCGGCTCGCAACAGGGCGGCGCCGGCGATGGAACGCCGCGGTTCCAGCTTTCAGCCTTGAATCAGGTCCGGGTCAAGGACAGCTCGGGAAAGTCCGTGACGCTCTATGACCCGCGAGATCCCTACGCCATATTCATCAACTATGAACTTGGCATGCACTGCGTGGGCTTTGACATTTCCTATTGCTGCGTCATCCCGCCCTACAACAGCATCCAGGCCCAGGCCGTCAGGACCGGGATGAAAGGGGAACTTCCTCATCTTTTGTCGCCGGACGACGGCTTATCGCTCACGTACTCGGTCAGGGACAACAGTTACAGCGAAGGCAACAAGATGAAGTACTGGCAGGTACCGAAGGACGTGTACGGGAACGGCAGAATGAACGGTCCCGGTGATTCCATGGCGAACTACGTGTGGACGCACCTCTTCATATACAAAGACCTCGAAGGGACGGTCCCTCCCGACTGGTCGGATGCAAAACGGCTCTTCGTGGGAAAACAGATCCAGGTCCCGATGGATGCGGGCCCTACCGGTAAGAGTCTTGCCGGCGGCTCTCTGGCCTATGCAGGAAGCACGGGCGGGAACAAGGTCTTTACCGATTCCCTGATCCCCGAGGTCAGGAACATACAGCTTACGCTCACGGCGTCCTATCTTTGGGATGCGCTGGGTCTCCCCCTTACGGCATTCAACGACAGCAGGAGAAAAGGGACCATGCGCACGATCTCGCAAAAAGACTTTCAGCCCTTTCAATACTCCCTGGTCAGGCTCGACGATAAGAACGGCAAGCCGGTCATGGCGAATGGAAAGCCGGTCGAATTTTTCGGCACGAATCCCGTGGACCTTCCGAACTGTTACGACTGTCACTCGCGTGAGGGAAAGGCCGCCCGGATGTCACGGAAGGATGGTCTGACCCTGTTCGACAAGGAGTACGCCTACTGGAAAAAGAACTATCCCGACATGTCGGAGTTCATGGCCCGGCTGTCAGAATCGTCCATAAACGTCCTTGAACTGCACGACAAGTTCAATGGAACGGCTTTCCTCAAGGATTATAATCCGGACGTGGCCTTCAACCGGCTCGGCTCAGTGGGGCCGGTGAACTGCGCTGACTGCCACGGAGACAATGTCTCGGGCAACCTGCAGTCGCCGCGGCCCACTGCTACCGGATACAAAGCAGTGAAGGCCAAGCCCCTCACCGAGGCGATTCACGCGGCCCATGCGTCGTTCGTCCCCATGCCGGACAAGGCGGGAAGGACTCAAAGCTGCCAGGCCTGTCATCCCACTCACTGGCAGCAGGAAAAGATGAACGATGAAACGAATCCCTACTGGATCCTGGACAAGGAAGGAAATCCGCGTTTCACGAACTCGGATCTGCGCGTTGCCGGAGGAGGATGCTACCTGAGGAGGGACGCGCACACGAACCCCGCGGTCAAGCCTCCCTTCTTCCTGAACAAGATCGGGACGTGGTATCTCAAGGAAGTGAGCATGAAGGACGAGACGGGAAAGCCGATCAAGGAAATGAGGGGCCTCTACTGCTCCAATTGCCATAACCAGCTTGCTCACGAGCTGTATAACTACGATGATCTCACGAATGCCGCAACCCAGGAAGGCAGGACCTTGCGGGACAAACCGCTTGCGACGATCATGAAGGCAGTTGCGAACGGCGATGGGAAAAAATTCAGGACCTATTTCGCCGATCCCGTTGTCGGGGCCGAGGGAGACCCGTTGCTGTCATATTACGGAAAACATACGGGAGCTACGCTCGTAAAGGCTTCCAAGGACAACGCCGGAAAGCTCAAGCTCCTCGCCTGGAACGCGAAGGAGGGTGACCCCGTGCCTTATGATGGAGCTTCGGCGGGCAAGGATTGGTGGCTGGCTGCAGGCGAGCCGCACTGCGCCGACTGCCACCTTGCGCCATTTGTCGAAAGCGAAGGCGGGACCTACTTCCCCATCGACCAGCCGAATAAATATTCGCTCTATCGATACTCGAAGGCCCACGGTTCCATCGCCTGCCAGTCCTGCCACGAATCGATCCACGGGTTGTACCCTGTCCGTGATGAAGGGCCGGACGGGAGCGTCGACGTCACATCGCATCAGCAGGCGCTCCAATTCAGCCCCGACGGGAAATACGCGGGACCGGTTACCTGCGCCGCCTGCCATCGCGTGAATGACAAAGGTGTGCCTGTCCAGCTTGAGGGGACGGAGTATTACCATGATTACTGGGCATCGGTGGCACTGCTCCACTTCATGAGAGCGGGAGACGAAAAACTGCCGATCGGCAAACTGATGGAAAAATACCCGTATAAGAGGTCGAAGAAGGTCATTGCAGAGGGTTGGGAATAAAGAGGTCTCGGGTCCGCATCAAAAGCCCCGCGATC
>JBARBN010000169.1:0-3736 GCA_049793155.1 Nitrospirota bacterium | reverse complement strand
GCTGCCGGGCGCCCTGTCCCACGGCCTCGCGGTAAGCATTCGTTGGATGGGAGGGGAAACCGCTTCCGGCCAGGACGCGGTTGGCTGAATCGGCGATGTCCTCGAGCGTGTCCAGCAGCGTACCGTCGAGGTCAAAGAGGACCGCTTTAAAAGTCATTGTCGTATCCGCATTTTGTTTAGCGACCCGCCAGTTCAAAAACAGTGACCACGGCAATGAACGAGAGCAGGAATAAACCGGCGAGAAAGACGATGTCCGCGATCTTTTCATACAGGTCCGCCCGCTTTAATGACCGCATGGAGGCATACGACAGGACGCTTGCAACGAGAAAGATCAGGATCGCGATGCCGTCGGTTTTATCGACGATTTCCACGACCTTGCCGGTATTCCAGAGCTTCTTGAGGTTCAGGATCAAAAAACACAGTCCGAGCAGGTTTGCCGCCGTCGGCAAAATATGACTCGATACGTTTTTTTTATCATTGTTTGTCGGGGCCATTTTTCATCCGCTCAGCCGAGCTTCCTCTTCATGAACACCTATGTTTGATATATTCCGTCCAAAAAATTCCTCGCGTAACGCTTTACCGCCTGGTCGTCCTCAAGCACGGCATCCAGCTGCCGGGTAAAGGAGATCAGCCTGCCAAGCTGATCGAGGATACTTTCCGCCTCGTTCTTGCCGATGTTCGCGAGCCGGGCCACGATCAGATCGCCTTTTGTCCTGATATTGAATCCGTATTCGCCCAGGATCTCGGCGATAAGCTGCAGCCTCCTCGAACGCTTGGTTATATCGGTGGCGCCCCCGGTGAACCGGAAATAGATATGATTGTTTCGCGTGTTCTCGCTGCAAAAACAGTCCACGATGATGAAATGATAACCAAATTTCAGGCTGATGTTCGCGTACTCGCGGGAAATGACGGCCATGTTCGATTCCACGCGGCTGCCGCTGTCGGACATAATGTCGGGCATTCGCAGCATGCTCGACATAAAGTCATTGACCTTCAAAGGGACCGCGTCGGAGCGCCAGATGCCGGGGCGGGTCATCCCGCTGATCAGCGCCCGAAGCGGCAGTGAAGTGACCTGATCGGCAGCGACATTGCCCGCTCGCCCGGAATTGTTCAAGCCACCGCCGATGTCGATGACCATGATCCCCGCGGGGATCGTCAGGTCTAACCTTACTGCACTGGCCTTCACCCCGAACTGTGCGGTCTCGATCAGCTCGGCGACGGACTTCTCATGGATAAAGCGCAGGATATCATGCATGGTCTTGCACGCCTGCGGCGTAAACTCATCCCTCAACGGATCGACGAGATTCAGCGGCGCGATGTAGCGCAGGAGATACCTCTTTTTACGGAATTCCAGGAGCTCGTCCATCCTGGCGGAATTGTTTCGGGCGTGCGCCACAATCTGTCTCACCAGCCCCTGGTAGACGGTCGCGCCTTCGTTCTCCACCTGAAGCGTGATCTCCTGCTCGTGTGCAAGCAGGTGCGTCGCATTGCCCGCATTCACGACCGCGGGGATCCTGAACTCCCTGCATAGGGCCGCCATATGGCTCGTCGGCGTTCCCGTGTCGGTGATGATCGCGGACACGACGGTCATCACGCGGACGAAATGGGAAGAATCGTGACGCGCAACGAGAATAGCGCCCTTGGGGATGGAATCAAGATCGTTGAGGTTCTTAAGAACGAACACCCTGCCCGCTGCGACACCGGTCTGCACGGCGAGCCCGCTGTTCTTCACGATTACCTGCGCATCCGGCACGCCTGGTTCCGCGACATCCGTGCGGTCATCATCGCCCGACGGTCTCAGCGGCCGCGCCTGAAGGAGGAACGCCCGCCCCTGGCTGTCGAACGCCCACTCGATGTCCTGGGGCCTGTGGAAATGCTTTTCGATCATGAGCGCCAGGCGGGCGAGCTCGTCGATCTGTCCGGGATCAAGGCTCGGGCGCATCCTTTTTTCCTGCGGCGTTGTCATGGTCATCACGCCGCCCTGTTCGCTTCCGATGACCATGGAGTCCTTCGTGCCGATCCGTGTCTCGATGATCTCCCGGTCGCCGCTTTTGTTTACCAGATAAAGATCGGCATCGGTCTGGCCTTCGACAACGGATGTGCCGAGTCCCCATGTGGCATTGATGATCAGCACGTCCCGGTTTCTCTGCTGGTCGATCGAATACAGAACCCCGCTTGCCGCGGCATCCACCATCACCATGCACCCGACGGCCATCTTCATGTCCCTCGGATCATACCCCAGTCTCTTCTGATAGATCAATGATGTTTCGGAGAAAAGGCTCGCGAGCACCACCCGGTATGCCTTTTCAACTGCCACGGTTTCGAGCGGCACGTTCAGAACGGTTTCGAACTGCCCGGCAAACGAGAACTCTCCGTCCTCCTCCCCCGCGCTGCTCCGCACGGCGAGGGAACATTTCCCCGTACACCGCGACCTTATCTCATTAACCGCCTTGTCAATGGCATGATGGAGATCGGGAGGGATCTCACCCTGCAAAATACGCTCACGCGCTTCCTGCAGGAACGTCCCGGGAACCAGGCCGCCATCCCGCGGGATCTCGATCTTTTCAAAGATCCGATTATGTCCCATGAAGGCATCGAAGGCCCGGGTCGTCACCGCAAAGGCATCGGGCACGTTCAGCTTCAAGGCGTTCTTGATCTCCGCGAGGCTGGAGTTCTTTCCGCCGATGTCCCGCACCATATCACCGGTAACCTGTTCATAGAAAACGATGAGCTCCTTTGCCGCGCTGACGGTTTCGTCAATAACATGCCTTATCCCGTCGTCGATCTCCCTGAACTTCTCACGGAGCCGCGGATAGCGGCTGTGCGTAAGTACGTCGAAATCGCTGAGGGAGTCGCCCACGGCGGCGTGCAGGTCGGCATAGGACCTTCTGACATACTGAATGTCGAACAGATAGTCCCCGCCAAGGGTATCACCCATGTCCGTAATGACCTCGAGCGCCCGGTTGTTATCGTCGAGGACCTGGCGGAATCGGGAGAACAGCTGCTCGAACGACTCCCGATCGTGTCGAACACCCCGGAGGGTCCGGAACAGCGAATGCAGTTTTCCGGTGAAGTTTGTCATGGCCTTTACGGCTGTTTTTCCAGCGCCCGTTTGATGGAAGCCTTCAATTCCTTTATCTTGACGGGTTTCGGGAAAAAGTCATGCACGTCCCTTCGCAGCGCCTCGATGGCCGCATCGAGGTTTGCGAAGGCCGTGATCATGATGACCTGTGTCGCAGGGTAGAGGTCTTTCACGGTTTTCAGCACCTCCATTCCGTCGATTCCCTTCATCTTGTAATCCGTCACGACAATGTCAAATTTTTCTTCCTGCAGCCGCTTCAATGCCGGCTCGGCATTCAGAAAGGTTTCAACGATGTAGCCTTCCTGCTCGAGCGACAGCTTGGCCATGTCGCCCACGATCTTTTCATCGTCAATGACCATGATCCTGTTTCTACTCATTGTTCTTCTCCTCTTTTTTATAGGTGGGGAGTTCGATGGTAAAAGTGGTACCAACGCCGACCTTGCTCTCAACCCTGATCTCGCCCTGATGATTTTTTATGATGCCGTAACTGACCGAAAGGCCCAGCCCCGTCCCGCCCTCACCCTTGGTGCTGAAAAAGGGATCGAAAATATGGGGGAGGAACTCGGGCGCTATGCCCTTGCCCGTATCCGCAACGCCGATCTCAACGGAATTTCCGCTCTTTCCCGGCCTTGAGGTAAGAACGAGCCTGCCGCC
>JBARBN010000168.1:0-9084 GCA_049793155.1 Nitrospirota bacterium | reverse complement strand
GTCCTCGCCGATCTGGACAAGGCGGTCGGGAAGCGAGGGCGGCGGCAGATTATTCTCCGTGCAGTTGCCGTACTCGGACTTAAGGAGATTAAAGCCGATGACGCGCGCGCGTATGCCGTCAAGCGTGTAGTTGTTCGCGCGGTCGGTGATACCGTCAGGACGAGAGGTCGGAGCCGGGAACCACAAGGGCGTGCCATCCCATAACCTGATCTGCCCTATCGTGTCCGCGCGGAACGTCAGGTCGTCGGCAGCATTAGGATCGGCATTCTTGATGACTTGAAAGGCGTAGTTGACGGTCGCGCCGGGGGCTATCCGCCCTCCGGTGCAGTCATAAATAGTTGCGGTGGCCGGTATGGACACCGGAAGCGTCCAGACAGGAAGCGGCGGCGGATTTGTGGTTCTTGTGCATGCAGCCGGCACTGCCGATACGACCATGCCCTGCCCGAAGGAAACATAGGTATGGTATTGGCTCCTGTCGTTGCCGTTGCTTGCGTCGTGGCCGCCGTTGTTTGTGACAGCGACCGTCAACGGTAGCGGCTGGCTCGGATCATTGGTGAGAATGAAGATGAGCTCAGAGCCGACGATATCGACATCAAGGTCCTCCGGAAATACCGAAACGTTGTCGGTAAAATTAAGGGTCTGGTGACCTTGCGTAACGCAGAACGTATCAAACTCGGCGGTCAGGCTGTTCGATGACGTCGTCTGATTGGCCGGATCGGTTCCTGGCGGGGTGCTAGTCGGCGCTTCGACGCGGACATCGAGGTTTGCGACCTTGTCATAGTATGAGGATTTTATAAGGACGATCGGAAAGGTCACCGTCAGGACGTCGCCTTCACGCAGCATGTTGACCTGGTCGGCATACATCGGGTTGGCCGTCGTGCTGGTTATGGTGAATACCGGCTGCGTATTGGAAAGCGGCACGGCGGGGTCGGTGGACGTCAGAGTACCCGGCGCCGGATTGGTCCAGGTGATCTGGTTAACCATGCCGGGATAGCTGCCGTAAGCGGGATTGATCGTGTTTACGCCAAAGGTAGCGCCTTGTACCTGAAGCGCTTTGGTAAACCCGCTTGCCCAGTATGTGGGGTCAATAACGTACTCGGGCGGAAGAAGGTCAGTCAGTTTAATATTCTTGACCGTGCCGCCGGAGCTATTGGTGACGGTGATGGTCACCATCCCTTTGCTTCCGACCGGCTGCGCTGTGTTGATGCCCGTGATCGCACGCCGCACCGTAAGGGGTGACCGTTGACCGTACAACGTGTATAAGGTCGCCACCGCATTCGTCGGCGTTATGCCGGCAGAGGTTGCGGTAATGCCCCCGGCGGGCGGTTGCGCTCCGCAACCCCACTGGATGCCGCTCACCGTGTTGGACTTGCTGCTTATGCAGGAGCCGTCAGCCGTTATCTTGCCAACGACGTAGACGGAGGCAGTGCCGCCAGCAACGACATCTACTTCGTAGCCGTCAAAGGAAACGGCCATATCGCCGAATGGATTCGTAACGATGAAGTCGTTGATGTTGTTGGTTGCGGCGACACAGGGGGAGCCGCCCGGCAGAACGCCGTTGTTCGAAGCGACGGCATTGGCGCTGGCGGCCGTTGGGCAGGCGTAATTGATGACAAGGTTGTTGGCCTGCATGACGTCGTCGAAGCGCAGGTCCTGAAGACCCGCGAGCCCGGTGTCGTTCACGTCGATACGCCAGACCACATCGTCGTTGTTATTGCCGTATACCGGGTTGCTGCGCCTCCCCTCGATCTGGTTCGCGTCGTAATTCCATCCGTTTTTTGTCACGGCTGGTAACGGCTCACGCAGCGGCAGGGTGTCCGTTACGTTCTGCGGCGAGTCTGCGCATCCGGAATCCGTACCAAAGGTCAGGGTTGCCTGGATAGTGCGATTGGCACTCACTAGTCCCTCCGGATTAGTAACCCGCCTCACGGCAAATGTAATGGTAATGGTCTGTGCGTTGTTTCCCTGACCAGGAACCGAGGCAAGGCTGCCGAGGGCCGGTATCTGGGTCCCGGTCCAGGTCAGCAATGATCCGCCGCCGCTGATGCTTGGTGCAGCCCCGGTGACTACGGGACCGCCGTTTACCCTATACCTGATGGGCGTCGGCGCGGTGGGATCGTAGGTAAGCCCGGAACCGCCCATGTCCTCCGTAACAATCATAGTGGACATCGTCGCCCCGGAATACGGATTCGAAATGATGGTCGTTACGTAGCCGTAACCGCAAAGCTCGCAATAACTGGCGCTGGTGCCGACATTAGCGGTCAGGTCATGGGCAATGAACGGCAGAGCATTGTTCTTAATGTCACAGGGAGCGGCCAGCGCCGCGCTGACAGCCATAAACACGACGGCTGCGACTACTGCCGATTCGACCAGATGCCTCATAACGTTTGACAGCAATTTAGTCTTCAACGAATTAACCACTCCATTGTGCTATTAGAATAACGGCATCATCTCTCTCGAAAAACCCGCATGGCGAAATTAGCAGATGTATTTGCGACAAACATTATTTTCTCCCATTACCTCGATCGTCATTGATAAAGCACCAGTCACGATACGGAATAGTCCGCAATGTCATAACGGTAACAGAGTAGGCTGCTCCTGTCTCGGCGTTTTATGACATGGACTCGGCTTTTTATGCTTTTTTCGGCAAAAATCACTTCTGGAGCATGCTTCTGAAAGCGGAGGGCGTATTGCCGGTGAGCTTCTTGAAAATTCTGCCGAAGCCGGTTGGGTCGGCAAAACCGAGGGAGATGGCAATTTCACTGATGCTCCGGGTGCCGGCGCGGAGAAGGTTCTTGGCCTTGGTGATTCTTCGGCTGTTGAGATAATTCTGATAGGATAAGCCCATCACCTTCTTGAATATTCTGGAAAAGTGGGCGAGGGACATTCCAGCCTCCCGGGCGGCTGCTGCGAGGCGAATATCGGTCCGGTAGTTATCGTTGATGAAAAGAACGGCCTGCTGGATCTTATGATACTGGCTGGGGGTGACGGTGGAATACGGCATTCCCGGCTGAGCGGGAGTCTCGGACCCGGGCAGAATGTTCTTTCTGCTCTGTTTATCCGCATGCCTGATGGCGAGATAGAAGTCGATCTTCGTGGAAAGCTCGGACATGCTGAAGGACTTCTTGAGGTGATCGCGGGCGCTGTTCCTGAATGCCTCGACCGCCACCTCCTCATCGCCATATGCCGTGGCGATGAGAACGAGAATGGGGGGGTCAAGGTCCTTGATCTCTTTCATAACATCGATACCGAGCATGTCGGACAACCGGAGCTTCCGGTTCGAACACGTCCCGGGCATTTCCTCCCTTCTCATAAGCTGTGATTCGCAGGCAGACTGCTGCTGCGGGATAACCTTAGCAGATACCAATCGCTCCTGTCTCGGCGTTTTATGACATGCACTCAGCTTTTTATGCTTTTTTGGCGAGAATCACTTCTGGGACAGGCTTCTGAAAGCGGAAGGTGTATAGCTGGTGAGTTTCTTGAAAATTCTGCCGAAGCCGGTTGGGTCGGCAAAACCGAGGGAGACGGCGATTTCGGTCACATTCTGGCTACTGGTTCGGAGAAGGTTCTTGGCCTTGGTGATCCTTCGGCTGCTGAGGTAATCCTGATACGACAAGCCCATCACCTTCTTGAATATTCTGGAAAAGTGGGAGGGGGACATTCTGGCCTCCCAGGCAACGGCGTCGTGGCTGATATCGGTTCGGTAGTTGTCATTGATAAAACGAACGGCCTGCTGGATCTTATGGTACTGGCTGAGGGTGACGGCGGAATGCGGCATTCCCGGCTGGGCCGGCGTCTCGTACCCGGGAAGAATGTTCTTTCTGCGTTGTTTATCAGCATGCCTGAGGGCGAGATAGAAGTCGATCTTCGTGGAAAGCTCGGACATGCTGAAGGGCTTCTTGAGGTAATCGCGGGCGCCGTTCCTGAATGCCTCGACCGCCACCTCCTCGTCGCCGTATGCCGTGGCGATGAGAACGAGAATAGAGGGCTCAACGTCCTTGATCTCTTTCATGACGTCGATGCCGGACATGTCGGACAGCCGGTATTCAATGACTGCGAGATCGATGTCGCTGCGCCGTTTCACGAGCTCGATCGCTGCACGTCCGGTCTGGACCGCGACGACTCCATAGGCGTCGGAAAGACTCTCGACATACCGATCGCGGAGAGAGGTATCGTCGTCAACTATCAATATCTGGGTATGTATGGCGCTATCCACGGCTGGCGGATACACATTGTTTCTATCCTTTCGGCGCTGCTTCGTGTCATGGTTTCTCGATGGCCTGTCTATCATTGTGGTCATGCAGCCCACCCTTCTATCCGGACTCCGGTCCTGAATGGCCTCGGAGAAATGTTCGGAAGAACGCCTTCGACGATGTGACGCTTGAGGATATCAATTTTTCCAGCGGATATAGTTGTGACGTTTCTTTCTCATGGCCTGTGGGATAACGACTTGTCTGTATTTATTTCCGATCATGATAACAAACATATCTATTAAAACGTAAGACAATAGATAAATCCGTGATCAAGATCACGCTTTCGTCTCTATAACTTTTTTAGAAGAAGATCTTTTTTCTGACAATTGACGTGATAGCATACAGGGTTGGCACAATAGTTTTATTGTGCAATTCGTCTGTCAGTAGAAAAGGGAAAGAAAGGCAAAATGCGGAAAACCGCATACCAAGCCTGAAGGGTAAGGGGAGAAAATATCCGCTCCCTTCTCGGACGCTGTGGTGATGTCCACACAGATCCCAGTCGTTCGGGCCACAGGGCAGTGCTCTTTATGAGATCGCTGCACTCGTTCTGCCAAATCTTTGGTCAATGAATCAAGCATTATCAGAATGCGCCGGTCCCAGTTCCTTCTTCACCAGAAGGATAGAACAGGGCATCTGCCGGATCAGTTCATCGTTGCTGCGTCCGAACAAAAATATGTTCCAGGTGTCCTTCCCCATGGGCAAGCATGGTGAACTGTGCTATATTTATGGTAAAATTACAAATGAGTGTCTTGTGATCAGGGATTTGATTTCACTCCTCGTTTATCATCTTTACCTTACATTATTATTCGAGAATCACAACCTTTTCAGTCTTGGTTTTTACCCGGAATATTTATAGCTTTACTCTTCACCCTGCGAGATATTCTCTTTCCCTAAGGAGATTAGAAATTGAAGTTGAGCAAAAAGACCATTCTCGGCAACCTGCCTGATGTACTGACATACTTTCAGGGAAATGACCTGGAAACAAAGTGCGCCGTGAACGAGCCGCCGCTGCGATCGGAATTGTTCAGCGCAGACCAGATGGAGCAGCACGGCAAGACCCTGGCGGGACTGCACACGGTGAGCCAGGAACACGCTCCTGACCGGCTTCTGGCGAGATTGGCTGAGAATGAATCCATCCTGACGGGGACCCGCAATCTGCTGATAGACGCGGTCAAGTCAGACCGCAGGATCACGCCGGCGGCTGAATGGCTGCTTGACAACTTCTATCTGATCGAAGAACAGATCCGCATGGCAAGGAGACACTTGCCAAAGGTCTACAGCCGGCAGCTGCCCCGCTTGCTGGGTGGCCCATCTGACGGTATTCCGCGCGTGTATGACATCGCCCTGGAGACAGTCTCGCATGGTGACGGCAGGGTGGACCCCGAAAGTCTGAGCCGCTTCCTTGCTGCCTACCAGACAGTCGCCGTCCTGAACCTGGGAGAATTGTGGGCAATACCCATCATGCTGCGCCTGGCGTTGATCGAGAACCTCCGGCGAGTCGGGGCCCGGATCGCCGCGGACAGGCTGGACCGAAACCTCGCCGGCACCTGGGCGGACCGGATGACCGAGGTTGCCGCGAAAGACCCGAAGAGCCTGATCCTGGTCATTGCCGACATGGCACGCTCAAACCCGCCCCTCAGGAGTGCTTTTGTCGCGGAATTTGCCCGCCGGCTTCAGGGACGGGGCCCTGCCCTGGCAATGCCTCTCACCTGGATCGAGCAGCACCTCTCCGAGTGCAGCATGACGATCGATCAGATGGTGCAGGCGGAGAATCAGCAGCTGGCGGCCGATCAGTTGTCGATGAGCAACAGCATCGGCAGCCTCCGCTTCCTGGGCGCGATGGACTGGCGCGAGTTCGTTGAGACGATGAGCGTTGTCGAACAGACCCTGCGTCAGGACCCCGGCGGGAGTTACGGCAAAATGGATTTTTCTACCCGTGACCAATACCGTCACGCGGTGGAGAAGATCGCAAAGAACAGCCGGCTATCCGAAGGTGAGGTGGCGGCCAACGCGGTCCGGATCGCGCGCGAGAGCGCCGCCCATGAAGACGCAAACGCAGTCGGAGGCGATCGCTCGGCTCATGTAGGCTACTACCTGATCGACAAGGGACTGGCGCAGCTTGAACACGCTGCAGGGGTCCGATTGTCTGTCACGGAGTTCTTTCGAAAGACAGGCCGCCGGTTTCCCTTGTTCCTATATCTTGGCACGATCACTCTGATGACGGCGATTTTCACCGGGGGCCTGTTGGTAAAGGCGCATGCCGGCGGGTACCCGGACTGGCTGCTCGCGCTCATGGGGCTCCTTTCGCTGCTGTCCGGAAGTCAGCTGGCGGTGGCGTTGGTGAACTGGCTGGCTACGCTGCTGGTGACGCCGCAGCCTCTGCCGAAGATGGACTTTTCCGAAGGAATTCCGGAGGGATCGCGCGCCCTGGTGGTGATCCCCACGTTCCTCACGAGCGCTCCCGAGATCGAGGACCTGGTGGAGGCGTTGGAAGTCAGGTTTCTGGCAAATCGCGATGAAAACCTGCACTTCGGACTGCTGACTGATTTTCCGGATGCACCGGAGGAAATTCTTCCTGGGGATGAAGCGCTCTTGCTGCTCGCCCGGCAGAGAATCGAAGAGCTGAATGAGAAATATCGGAATGCAAAGAGCGATGCCTTCTTCCTCTTTCACCGCCCCCGCCTCTGGAACCCCACGGAAAAAGTCTGGATGGGTTACGAGCGCAAACGGGGAAAGCTTGCAGCACTGAATTTCCTTCTGCGGTGCGGTGCTGCCCCCTCACCCTCGCCTTCTCCCTCCAGGGGAGAGGGTTGCAATAAGGCCTTCTCACTCGTCGTCGGCGATACTGCAGTGCTGTCACCGGTTAAGTACGTGATCACGCTTGATACGGATACCCAGCTGCCGCGCGATGCAGCCCGGCAGCTTGTGGGGGCCATGGCGCATCCGCTGAACCGTCCGCACTACGATGAAGGCAAGCAGCGGGTTGTTGCCGGGTATAGCATTTTTCAGCCGCGGGTTGCCGCGAGCCTGCCGGGTACAAACCGGTCGCAGTATGCGCGCCTGGAGGGAAGCGATCCGGGCATCGACCCCTATACCCGTGCTGTCTCGGATGTGTACCAGGACCTCTTCCGTGAAGGCTCCTTTATCGGCAAGGGGATCTACGATGTCGACGCATTCGACCGGGCGCTGAACGGGCGTTTTCCCGATAACCGGATCCTGAGCCACGATCTTATCGAAGGGTGTTTCGCGCGCGCAGGCCTGTTGAGCGACGTAATGGTCTACGAGGAATATCCTTCCGGATACGGCGAGGACGTGAGCCGCCGCCACCGGTGGATCCGCGGCGATTGGCAGCTCCTGTCCTGGCTGAGGGCGTCCATCCCCGGTCCGGGGCCCGCGCGCGACCGGCAACGCCTGAAGAATCCCCTCTCGCTGCTGTCCCAATGGAAGCTCTTCGACAACCTTCGTCGCAGCCTCGTACCTTCGGCATTGACGCTCTTCTTCGTGCTCGGGTGGACGATCTTGTCTTCGCCCTGGGTCTGGACCATGTTAATGATCGGGATCATTCTGATCCCTTCATTTGCAACCTCTCTCCTTGACCTGCTTCAAAAACCGCGCGATGTGCTTCCGGGGCAGCATCTTGCCGCTGTGGGGCGCTTTGTCGGCAGGCGCTTTGCCCATGATCTGTTCGTGCTTGTGTGCCTCCCCTACGAGGCGTTTTACAGTCTGGATGCGGTCGTTCGTACGCTCGGGAGAATGCTCGTGACGCGCAGGCGGCTCCTCGAGTGGAGTCCGTCAGGCGACCCGGACCGAAAGAACCGAACGGACCTTGCTGCTGTTTGTCGGACGATGTGGTTCGCCCCCTTTCTTGCGGTCGCGACAGTGGTGACTCTGGCGCTTTCTCGTCCCGCTGCGTTGGCTGCCGCCGAGCCGCTCCTGGTGCTCTGGTTTGGTTCACCGGTCATTGCGTGGTGGCTCAGCCGGCCGCTTACGCGCCGTGAAGCGCGATTGACCGCCGCCCAGACCCTTTTTCTCCGGAAGCTTTCCCGAAAGACCTGGGCCTTCTTTGAGACCTTCGTCGGCACGGAGGGCAACTGGCTGCCACCTGATAACTATCAGGAGTATCGCGCTGCCGTGGTCGCATATCGAACGTCGCCGACCAACATGGGGCTTGCGCTGCTGGCGAACCTGTCCGCGTACGACTTCGGCTACATTCCTTCCGGACAACTCATCGAGCGCACAGAAAAGGCCCTCTCCACAATGGAAGCCCTGGACCGTCACCGTGGCCACTTCTATAACTGGTATGATACGCAGTCTCTGAAACCGCTGCACCCGGCTTACATTTCAACGGTGGACAGCGGGAACCTCGCCGCTCACCTGCTCACCTTGCGTCAGGGTCTGCTCGCACTTCCCGATTACAAGGTCCTCCATGCGAGATCGTTCGACGGGCTCTCCGACACCCTGCAGATCCTTCTGGACGCTGCGGGAGGAGCAGTTCCCGCCAAGCTCGCTCAACTTCAGAAGGACCTGAAGTCCGCGTATGCTTCCCCACCGGTTACTCTCGCGGATGCACGGCTTTGCTTCGATCAACTGACAACGTCTGCCGCGGAAGCGGCCTCGGACTTCGATTCCCTTGATCTTGGTCCCGAAAACCAGGCCGCGTGGTGGGCACATACCCTTGTACGCCAATGCCAGTCAGTTCTCGATGAGCTGACCTTCCTCTCGTCGTCGCTTGTTCGTGACCGTGATGAGATCCCGACCCTGCGCGAACTGGCAGGCCTTGGAAACGAGCTCGCCGGGGCAAGGATCACTGCCATCGAATCCCTTGCATCGA
>JBARBN010000167.1:0-31530 GCA_049793155.1 Nitrospirota bacterium | reverse complement strand
TCAAAGGGTGAGGGTGGAGTGATGCGAGACCTGCATATCAGGGCTGAGGTACAGTATATATCCCTGCATGTTGCGCGGCCGAGCGATGAGCTGCCCAAAAAAACCGATGCACAAGTGGGACAATTGCCAACTGAGATAAATCTTCAGAAAACAGACTATTGATGTTGAATAAAGAGCGGTACTTGCTATTAAACGACCCACATAAAAGTCAGAAGATCCTTATTTTGTTTACTCCGGCCGGTTGGAAACCACTGGCTTTGATTCTTTGCGGATAGATCTTCCTTCTCTTTATGACGTGAGTATGAACATATTGTTGAAGGTTAAGCCATAGAGACCTGAGGCCGAGAATCTCGATCTCCATGATCTCAAGGTGTCGTCTTGACTATTATTGCGTTGTAGCTTATACTTAATTTCGTCGAAACACGGGTTGGCAGACCATTTGGTATCTTATACGTTGAAGGGAGAAATGAATGATCAAGAAAGATGACATGCCTATTTGTGAAGCAGCAAATTATTTTAAGGAAGAGATCCTTGAAATTATGCCTGACGTTCCGAAAGCCCAACTTGCTGATATGGTGTCATTATATATATTTTATAATTACGGCATTACCAAAGAAGAAGCGAAAAAAGTTATTGAAAAAACCTGTTTATGAGAGCTTAGACTCGTTATACGTTATGCTATCTCACTCAAGGAATCCAATCTTATGAGACAGCGGGTCCCGTTTCCTCTGGCCCTTCCGTTCTCAGTCAAGGAATAGGTTCTCCCCGCGTTGCCCCCGGAGCAGTGAGACGTGATAAATTAAAAGCGAAGGTTGTTTGGATTCTTATGCTCTCCCGCCACCATTAAAAAAACCCCGCGCGGATAAATCCACGGGGGTTTTAAACTTTTTATAATGACATTTTATTTTTTGTGACACTTGCCGCACATTGCTTGATCCTTTACGCTAAAAGCCTTGGTGCCGTTGTGGCATGCGCCGCAGGCCTTGCCGGCCTCCATGTCCTTCATGGTAAAGACATCAGCGCCCTTCTTCATCTTGAAGAGACCGGATTGATGGCAATCGGCGCACTTGAGCCCTTTGTCGGCATGGACCTTGCCATCAAAGACAACCTTGTCTGCTCCCTTCGGTGTGAACTCAACGGTCTTGCCGGCCGGTACTGCGAATGCGGAAATCGACATGGCGAGCATGAGAACCACTGCAAGGGTCGATACGAATAATTTTTTCATTCAGATTTCACCTCCTTCCGCGTTAAAGACATTTTATAAGATCTAACCACAGAGCGCAAACAGAGGGTATGGAGTATATATACCTCTGTGCCCTTCCCCTCCCCTGAGAATATAAAAACCATTAAAAACCGACCATCGCGCCGAAGATGAGCCCGGAGAATGAGTCCTGGACATCTGAATTATTTCCCGTGTTTGTTTCGTACTTGTATCCGAACGTTCCGGAGAATTCTCTGGTGAAGTCGACCTTAAACCCGAATTCCAAGATCCATCCCGGACTGTCTTCCTGAAAACCGACGGGACCAGTTTGCTTGAACCTGGTAAAGAGATAGTCAAGCTTGCCGTAGAAGGCAGCGTTGTAGTACATCGGGGCGATTCCGATCATCCCGATGAGTGGTCCATACACCGTATCTTTGATCCCAGTCTCCTTTTCTTTAAAAACAGAGCTTTTATATCCGGCTCGTACGCCGAACTCAGGAACGATCATATAACCAATAGCCACGTCTGCATCCTGCCGTTTGTCATTAAAGGTGGTGTCGCTGGAGAACGTATAATCCGATAGTGAAAAAAGATATGACGCCTCCACAAAAACGCGATTAGGGAACTTTACCTCGATTGCCGGTCCGAAGAGAACAGTAGTGTCTGAAGTAATACTTCCCGCTCCCGGCACGTCGTGAGTCCACTCGTTTACCCACATCTTGACGCCCGCTTCTACCCCTTTACCCGCTTCGGCATGCGCTGCTCCACAGCTCATGATCAGGAGTATCGCAGCCGCGGTCCCCATGAGAATGCGCTTCATATCTCACCCTCCCTGATTACTGGATAATAAAATCTTCTCCGAACGGATGGAACAAATCAACTTCCTTGACACCGCTTTTGACCTGGCTTTTCCTGGTTCCGGTTCATCCGGGTCAGGACATCGATCACTCGCCGCAGCGAATAACTTCTATCTTCCCCCCACGCGTTTCTCATATGCCCGATGAAACTCGTCTGCCAGGTATGCCTCCTGCGAAGGGCCGCGCAGGCTCACTTCGAGTCTGATCCCCTCATCAGACCTCCGTTTTACGAGGATAGTGACTTCTGTCCGATCTGCCTGGCCCTCGATCGTACCGGAGGCTTCGTCAGCCGATAGTATTCGAATGCCAACGTCTTCCGCCGCTCTTTGGGCATTCTCCCATGCGATCTTATAAGAGCTTACTCTATAGACAGCGTGAACCGGGACCGGAGCATACGCAATGCATGAATTGAGCAAAAGAAAAACGAATGCAATCAGGAATAAACGTCCACTCACGCCATACTGCCGGCCGACCCGGCATGGTAAAAACCCTGCTGAACTGTATGTTGAAGAGTTAACTCTCATCACAAAAAACTTTTCATCTCCTGAACTTTTGAGACGTACGATCCTCGCAAATCACTCAACAAACCCTTCTCATGGTGCATTCACAGCTCTCGCCAGGGCGTCAGGAGTCCATTCCTCCTTTTTCCATGTATGGTCAGGGTCATACTTCGTCATTGCCTTTGCAATCTCTTCCGTTTTTGGCCCCAAATCCTTCTCATACACGATACCCTGTTGGTTCACGATCAAGGTCATGATCCCCGAAACCCCATACTCAGCGGGATATGCCACCAGGCCGAAGCCACCAACCATTTTGCCGTCAGTTACGTAGTCTCGTTCTCCCCCCGGGGCATTGCTGCCCTGCTTTTTCAGGATACTAAAATAATACCCCTGATAGGGCGAGGGTTTCTCGCCTCTTTGTTTGATGGTGTACCCCTCCTCCGTTGCACGGGCAAACAGCGGCCCCAGAGGACTCGCCTCTTCGCCCGGCGCAGACTCCCAATATAGGCCGTCCTTCTTGCCCGCACTGCTCACGAATTTTGGTGCGTAATGCAATACCCCTTCGCCATCGCGGTCCTTGCTCGCATATTCATTTTGCCCGTCCACATATGCCAAGGCCACCTGAATGGCCCTTAATTCGTTCCTTCCTATCCTCCGGTTTATGATCTCTTCCTTTCCGTCTTCGGTGAAAAAGGCCCATCCCTGCGGCGATTTTACCAGGGGTACCGGGAAAGACCACTCGTCCTTGCCGATAACGGCAAGTACTTTCGAACCGCCTATCTTCGAAAACTTAACCGCATCACCGGCGGATTTAAGGAAACGTTCACGGGCATCCTTGTCGGCTACCTCATCACCCGAGGATATGATGTCCTTCCCCGAAGGTCCGAAGATGGCCAATAATTCCCTGGTGTCATTGCTCTTTGTGGCATCAAGGAGCGCGCTGAATGCCGCCTCCGGCGATTTGAACTTCTTCCGCTCCGTATGCTGAGCAAACGCAGGAAAACAAAGTACGAGAACTCCGATAAGGGCTGTTAAGGCCGCCAAACCATGACGGCAAAGAAACAAATTATTTGATTTTATTGTATCCATTGATCCTTCCTCCGATCCTAGGTGATCTGATGATGATCTCCATTTATCCTGTACAGCCAGAATGAGACGACCAGGTCCCATCGCGGCATTGACGACGTTTCCCCTAACGACGCCCTCCACCATGGAATCCTCCCCGATCACCACCGAAACCGCTTCTGATGCTCTGACGGGGAACACTGCGGGAAACTCCTCCTTGACCGCCTCCTCCGCGACCTGCCCCAAGGACGCGGCTTGCATTGGACCGGCTTTGGAATCCGCGGTCGCTTGCGGCCCGTTCAAACCGGCTGTTACGCGAATGGTCAAATGCGCTTGAACGGATTCCGGTAGAAGGTCTTGAACCGTAACCTCGAAAAACCCTGCTTGTCCCCGCCGATGGTGATCTCTGACTGCTATTGAGAATTGCCTGTGCCCCGCTCCGTGCCGAAGGACTGGTCAATCCTGCGCCGCCTCTGGCGGGAACTGTCACGCCACGAAACCTGTTGGCGGGGTCGATCCTGGTGAACCCGCCTGTTCGGGTGTCGCGAAAATGGTTGCTGATGAATCCTCCATGTTCTCCGTGCCCATGCCCATGCACCCTGACATTGAAGTCGAGCAGGATAAAATACCCGGGGTACCAGAAATTCCATCCCCAGAACGGATAGGGGACCCAGGTATACATGTAAGCATAATCAGGAGGCGGAGAATAGTACGTAACGACAGGCGGTCCCTCGTCATAGTAATAATTGTTAATGACGGGAGATTCGGGAGAACTTGTTGCCGGTACGGCGCTTCCCTGCTGGACCACTGCATCGGTTCTTATCGGCAAATTATACTGCGCGGTCACATCCTGTACTGCTTTCATCGCCGCATCTTTCCCCATAGTCAATTTCCCCGCATTAGCAGCGTCGGCAATGGAAGTCTGCAATTCTCCGAGGATGTCCGGAGTAACAGGGTAATCGGCGATCCAACCATTCTTAGGTTCAATCCCGGCAGAACCCAATGCACTCTCGGCTTCAGTTTCATTGGTTGCCTTGCCAAGTTTCAGCGCATCCGCCAATTTAACGGCAAAATCGCCTTCGCGCACAAGAGGCTGGGCTATCGGCGGTGTTTCGGCAGCCGAATACTCTGCCTGGGCATAAGCCAAACCGGACATCAGGAGCAAACCGCTTATCATGAATGTATAGAATTTATATGGTAATCTTGTCATTGCTGACTCCTTTCTCATACTGATGCCTCTAGTGATATTTTACTACTTTGACCCCTGGATTTACTCAATTGTTGAAAGAACTAAAAAATAAGCGTGGGCTATATTATTTGTGAGAAATTTGCCGCGGTTCAAATCCTAAAGAAACAAGAGACTTCTCTAACCTGGTTAGGGCTCACATTTTCAGAGGGAGTAGAGCAGGGCGAGGTATTTCAGAGGGTTTGTCCAGGTCTTCTGGCGCAGAAAGTTTTCACCAGCTTATTCAATATAAACAAGAAGGTCGTATGCCTCGAATAAAAAAAGACAGTAACCTCAGCCCCAGGGGCAGGTATGTTACAATCAATGCGGCTAAACTCGATTCCCCTTATCTCGTGAAACAAAATAAAAAAACCCTCACAGAAGATCCGTGAGGGTTTGTACTGCTATAAAGACATCTTACTTCTTGTGACACTTGGCACAGCTTGCTTTATCCTTTACATCAAAAGCCTTGGTGCCGTTGTGGCATGCGCCGCAGTTCTTGCCTTCATCCATAGCCTTCATGGTGAGGACATCTCCGCCCTTCTTCATCTTGAAAAGACCGGACTGATGGCAATCGGCACACTTGAGTCCTTTGTCGGCATGGATCTTGCCGTCAAATACAACCTTTCCAGCTCCCTTGCCGTCAAATTCAACAGTCTTGCCGGCCGGTACTGCAAAAGCTGCAACCGCCATCGCGAGCGATACGATCACTACGAGGGCCAATACGAGTAATTTCTTCATTCAGTTTTCACCTCCTTTCATAGTGGAATAGAAATACAACAAACGGGGCATCCCCAGACTTACGCATGTTTATGTCATCCGGCAATGGCCTTATTAGTAAAAGGCCTTCGGACTCCGATACTCATGACACGCAACGCAGTCCTTCTGCGCCGAAGCCTCGGTCACGATCCAGACGTGTTGCTTGTGGCAGTCCTGACATTTCATATCCATCGCCAGGTGAACCTTGTGTTTTCCGATCCTCGGTATGCCGGTATGGCAGCGCAGGCAGTCTGCGTTATGGGGTCTTACCTTGCCCGCCACATGCGGCTTGTGGCACTCATAACAATAGAACTGCATTGGCGACTTCTCGTCAAAAACGATCTTCTTGGCCTTCCTGATCGTAGCTGCATCGGGTGTAAAGAACCGCACATCAAGGGTGGCATCTTCCTGCAGTTGCTTCCTGATCCTGTCATCGTTGCTGTGACAGTAAAGACATTTAAGGCGCCCGGGCTTGAGGTCCTTGGTCCGGTCGGTATGACAGTTCAGACAGGCGAGCCCGCCCATGCCCTCGCCATGGACCTGCCTGTCGGGATGACATTTTGTGCAGAACTTTTCCGTAGGCAGGAACCGGTGAAGACCGCTCTTATCAGATTTTACATCGCCGTGACACTGTGTGCATTCGATCTGTTCCATATATACATGCTTGGCATGGAAGAAGGACTTATTGATCCTCTCGGCATTGCCCTCGGTGTGGCACTGATTGCAGTGTTTCTGGCTCACGATGACATGCTCTTTGTGACGCTCGGGCACCACGGTAGGACGCTTCAAAATGAAGCTGATCAGCAGCCCGTTCAGTTCCTTGACCGAGAGGTGATGGCATTCATGACAGTTGAGCTGCTTGTGTTCGCTCTGTGCCCAGGAATCGAATGCCGGCTGCATGAGGTGACACCCGACGCAGAACTTGGGATTGTTCTGGGTAAAATCGTAGAATCTATAGGAAACGTAACCGCCGCCCGATACGATGATCAGTATCAAGGTAACAATGAGCAACTTTGCCTTCAGGGAGATAGGCTCTTTCATCCGCTCTGTGATTTGTGAAACTTTTTCCCTGACCCAACCGGTAATCTTCATGTCTTCCCCAAAAAAATCTGAATAAAATACGCTGCCACTAAGCCTCGCTTTATATCATAGGCAAACGACTATGTCAATACCTATGTTGCCTGGCACCCGGCGACCATCTGAACCGACAAATTTGTTTTGGACAAACGAATAAAACAGTATTGACGAATAAAACAGTATTGCTTGCGCCCCCCGGCACAAAATCAAAGGGGGCTGACGGGTTGAACTGACGATACCGGCTAATTGCACCTGCGCAGGTCCTGATTACCGCAGCTCTTTCGGGCTCTCCGCAAAGACCGGGAATATCTTGGCGATCAGCCAGAACAAAATGAACGGCAGGATCATGATACTGACTGCCCCGAACAATCCCTCCTTAAAGGTATTCCAGTCGTGCGGTATGATCGGCATATGATAGTGCATGTACCCGGCGAACGTAAGCGAAAAGGACTGGCCGCCGATCACGACGTTCCATCGCATCATGAACACCCCGAAGAGCACAAGGATGACACCGAGCACAGCCCGCCTGATCGTCAATCCCGGAATCAAGAACAGAATGAGCGGGATGAGATTCCCGATGCCGTACTGGAGGACAAAGATGTCGATGAAATCCCTGCCATAGATGACGCTCCGGAGCACATCCCAGGACTTGACCGCCGTATAGCCCCTGAAAATGAGGTCCAGCAGCTCGAGGCTGATGGCGAACACCAGAAAAAAGAGCAGATACTTGGCGGTCATCCTGATCACCGAGACCTCCACTCCGATGATATCTTCCTTGGAGCGGAACGCCCCCCGTGACGCATTTCTGCGTGAGGCCAGAATCTTTTTGATCTCCATGGTGATTATGTAGGTCAGCATGCTGAGCGCAATGCCCGACACCACCGCGGACATGATGAAGATGACCGGCATGAGCGGCGTCATCCAGAGCGCATTTGCCTTGACCGAGCCGAAGATGAAACCCGCGTACCCGTGCAGGAAACACGCCACGGGTATGCCGATTCCGGCGAGTATCTTGATGGCCTTCTCATCCCGGTGGAGCGCCTCTTCGCTGATGTCATATGCCCCGAGTGTGAGGGTGTTAAAAAGAAGATACCTCATCTTTTCACCGAGGGTCTTGTCCTGTTTTTTTCCGAGTTCCCGGGATATATCGACAAAACGCTTCCGGTACAGAAACCAGAGCTCGGAGGCGACAATGGCGAAGTAGGAACTGAACACAATGCCGAAGGCGGCAATGGCCGAGGTAAAGTGCGGGGTCATGAGCACATTGACGCCGCGGAACGGGAACTGCATGTGGAGCATGATGGGCAGCGGCGCGACAAAGAGCAAGGCAAAAGAAAAAACCAGTGCGAAGCGCGCCATGTCCTTGAGCTGTTTGATGCCAAAGACGTGGTAGAGCGACGACAGCACGAAGGCGCCGGCCACGAGGCCGGTCATGAAGGGATACATCACGATCTGAACGCTCCAGTAGATGAACTCATTCGGATACACAAAAAGCTCTTTTACGGTCCATATCTCGCCATGTGCCAGCATTATCGCACCTCCTTGTCGAGGCCGAGGTAGAAGACCTGCGGTTTCGTTCCGTATTCTTCCTTTAATATCCCGACGCGCTGGGTCATGATGATCTTCGTGACCGGATCGTCCGGGTCCTTGATATTACCGATCCGGCGGGCACCGAAGGGGCAGGCCTCGACGCATGCCGTTTTCAGACCCTTCGTGATCCGGTGATAACAGAAATTACATTTCTCCGCAGTGTGATAGACAGGATGGAAGAACCGCACCCCGTAAGGACAGCCCATGATGCAGTACCCGCAGCCGATGCACCAGGTCCGGTCCACCAGCACCACCCCGTCAGGCGTCTGGTACGTCGCGCCCACGGGACAGACCTGCACGCAGGGCGGGTTCTCGCACTGGTTGCAGAGCTTCGGAACGAAGTACGCCTTTTCGATATCCTCATTTCGGATATCCTCTGTCCTGCCTTCACCGATGTCGATCTTCGTGGTCAGGAAACCGTCCCTCGCTCCCTTGGGCGAGTCTGCATGGAACTTGCCGTCTTTCGTGATCACATACCGCTCGACCCAGGTCCTGGTCACGCTGGCGTCATAGGGAATTTCGTTCTCAAGCTTACAGGCTTTTACGCACAGACCGCAGCCCACGCACTTATAGGTGTCTACCAGAAAGACCCATCGGACCTTTGCCTTGTCCGCCGCCTCATCGGCCATGAGCTTCTCCGGGTCTATGATCTTGAATGCCGCAAGAGGAAGCGAGAGCGCGGCGATACCCGTCACGGTATTCTTCAGAAAATCCCTTCGAGTAATCATCTCATTCCCTCCAGGTTCGGATGGTGCGGGTTATGACACATCGCACATTCGACATCGGGGTTGTGCTTGTCCGGATCGATGCCCCTGATCGCTGCCCGCCCGCTCGTGGGATAGGGCAACGGGTAATGGCACCGCAGACACAGCGCCCTGGTTCTGTCTATCGGGAGTTTGGGACGTTGTTCGGAATAGTGTTCGCTGACAGTGTCATTAGCGGGACCGTGGCTGACAGTGTCATTAGCGGGACCATGGCAGTTTTCGCACATGATGATCCGGTGGGGAGACTTGTTGATGCTCTCGTACTTGTCGGCGTGACAGTCCTTGCAGTATTCTTTACCCTGGTACTTTACTTTTATGATCTTATCCTTCCATTCTTCTTCATTGCTCAGCCGGTGCCAGCCGTACATATAGCCGCGTTCCTGGATGCCGAAATCCTTCGGCACGTATAGGTAACGCGCAACGAGCACCAGAACGACGATAATGATGAACACGAACAGCGGCCGAAGTACGTGATTCTTCATATGCGCTCTCCTTCTCTTGAATCTACCACGTTATTATTCATTATTTTAATCCGTTGTTGGACGTCTGATGGATCATCGTCGATCCTTCCCAGAGGATCGCCAGAAAGCAGAGCGACAGCCCGCCCACCAGACCGAAAACATGGAGGAGCTGCCATTTGATGACAATGAAAAGAATGATGAAAATGACCGATAGCTTCAGCAGGCTGATGATCGCCGCCGCGACGTTCGATCCCGCGGGCGTTGCACCCTGCCGCAGATAGACCCGCTGAACGGAGATGGCGAGCCACCGGAAATTCAGCAGACCGAGCGCCCCGCCGAAGACAACGCTCACGGGAAGGAACCACCAGGGCTGAGCGGTCTTCTGGATCATCGAAAAAACCACGGCGCCCGCCGCAGCAACGGAAACGATGAGTGCCGTTTTTTTTGCCACGCCTTTGAGGATGGCGTCCACCGCCTGTTTCCTGAGCTGTGTTTCATCGGTCGTCATGAATGGTCCTTATCGTTATCTTTCTTATCAAATGTTTCCTGGCTTCTTTTGGAATATACAAAAAGATTTCTGAATCCAGCCCCGATGCCGATAAAGAGGAAGACCGCAGTGAACCAGGGCGAAGTGCCAAGCCAGGCATCCAGTTTGAGCCCGACGAACAGACCGATCACCGTCGCGAACACTAGGGTCAGGCCCACAGTGCTCAGCACCCCGATCAAGCGGATAAACTTTCGGTCTTTCTCATCCATGGTTGACACAGAAGTACATGAGTGAATGGGTCTATGCGTGAATGCGTATATGGGTATATGCGTAAATGCGGAAAAGCACGTTTATCCATTTTACGCATCCACGCTTCCATGCATCCACGCATTTACGCATCCACGTGTCCACGTGTCCTACAGCCCCTTCAGGCTCTTTCTCGCCGCTTCGATCGTTTTGCTGATGTCCGACCTGGTATGGGCCAGGGACAGGAACCCGGCCTCGAACTGCGAAGGCGCCAGGTTCACGCCGTTCCTGAGCATGCCCAGAAAGAACTTTCCGAACCGCACGGTGTCCGAGGTCCTGGCGCTCTCAAAGTCCTTCACCTTCTTGTCGGTAAAGAAACAGGTGAACATTGAACCGACTCTGTTGAGTGTTGCCGGTACTCCCGCCTCCGCTGCCGCCGCGCGAAGTCCTTTTTCGAGGTCTGCAGCATTTTTTTCGAGCGTCTTGTATACGCCTGGTTTTGAGAGGGCCTTAAGCGTCTCGATGCCCGCGGTCATGGCCAGTGGATTGCCTGAAAGGGTGCCTGCCTGGTAGATGGGCCCGATGGGCGCGATCTTCTGCATGATCTCGAGCTTGCCCCCATAGGCGCCGACCGGAAGTCCGCCGCCGATCACCTTTCCAAGGCAGGTCAGATCGGGCTTGATCTTGTACAGTTGCTGCGCACCGCCGTAGGAGACGCGGAAGCCGGTCATTACTTCGTCAAAGATGAGCACGATGCCGTACTTGTCACAGACATCGCGCAGACACTGCAGGAATCCCGGCTCGGGCGGCACGCAGCCCATATTGCCAGCAACGGGTTCAACGATGATGCACGCGATCCGCCGCCCCTCGCGGACAGCCATCTCCTTGACCGCGGCAATGTCGTTATACGCGATGGTCAGTGTGAGTCTTGCAAGATCAGCGGGAACGCCGGGGCTGTCGGGAAGGCCGAAGGTGGCCACGCCGCTCCCTGCCTTCACGAGCAGGCTGTCTGCATGACCGTGGTAGCAGCCGTCGAACTTGAGGATCTTGTCACGGCCCGTGAATCCCCTCGCCGCGCGGATCGCGCTCATTGTGGCCTCGGTGCCTGAACTCACCATGCGCACCATTTCTATGGAGGGGACGGCCTTTTTGACCATCTTCGCGAGCGTTGTCTCGAGTTCCGTGGGCGCGCCAAAGCTTGTGCCGCGTGCAATGGCCTGTTTGAGCGCCGCGGTCACCTTCGGGTGAGCATGCCCCAGGATCATCGGACCCCAGGAAAGCACATAATCGATGTATGACTTGTTATCAACGTCGTAGATCTTCGATCCCTTCGCCTTCTTGATAAAGAACGGATCGCCGCCCACTGAGCGGAATGCCCGCACCGGGCTGTTTACGCCGCCGGGAATATATTTCTTCGCCTCTTCGAACAGTTTTCTCGATCTGGCTCCTGACATGCATGCTCCTTTCGACATATTGAATTTCTAAACTCGAAAACTGATTGTTCATAAAATATGAAAAAAAACCCTGAAAGTCAATGGAAAAGGTTGGATTTCAGGGCTAATTACAAGTAAATATCATATTACAATCATAATTTGTCGGAGCGCTTCTCACGGCGAGATCGCACTGACTATAAGATCCGCCACACCTGCCGCATCGTTGAGATCAAAACACGGGATCGCAACTTCGAACGGTGTATCGCTCACCAGTGCGAGATAGGATGGGTCGGTCTGCGAAAGCGGGCGTTCACCCGAGACTCCCTGGCGATAGACCTCGATCTTGTTCATCGCATCTTTCTTGAACCCCTCGGAGATCACGACCTCAACATCCCCTGCCAGCCCCGTAAGCTCATCAAGGGTCGGTTCCTGTTCGGTCCTCCGCAAGAGCGCTATCCTGCCCGGTCCCGAAAGGATGACCGTGTCGGCCCCTGCCTGCTGAAAGCGCCACGAGTCCTTACCCGGCCTGTCGAGGTCAAACCCTGCCGGTGCATGCTTGATCACCGCAACACGCAGGCCGCGGCCCTTCAGGATCCGTACCACTTTTTCGATGAGCGTGGTCTTGCCGCTGTTCGATGATGCCGCGACAAAAGAGACCACTCGTTTTGTATTTACCTTTCGCATTCGGAAATCCGCATTCGCACTACGTCTCTGTCAGATCCGTGGACGCAGGTTTCTTTTTCCTGCCGAAGAACCGAACGCCGAGGATGCCGAGCTCGTAAAGAAAGTAAATAGGCAGGGACATGATCGTCATGTTGAAGACATCCGGCGTCGGCGTGACAATGCCGCCGATGATGAAGGAAATAAGGAACGCGTACTTCCTGAACTTGGTGAGGACGTTCGGGTTGATGATGCCCATGCGGCCAAGTATGATCATGACCAGGGGCAGTTCGAACACCGCGCCCGATGCGAGCATGAATTTGAGTGTAAAGTCGATATAGTCCGCGAGCTTGATAATAGCCTTCAGATGTTCGGTCTTATAGGTGACCAGGAACTGAACGGCGAACGGCAGAAGCAGGAAAAAACAGAACAAGACGCCGACGAAAAAAAATGCCGTTGCGAAGAAAACAAACTGGCCCGCGTATTTCCGCTCTCGAGGCAGAAGACCGGGTGAGATGAACTTCCATATCTGGTAGAGAATAACGGGGACCATCAGCATAATGCCGGCAATGAACCCGATCTTAAGATGAGACATGATGGGCTCGATGAGCGTGGTAAAATAGAGGTCCTGCGATGTTTTATTGGGTTCGAAATGCAGAAAAGGATAGGTCGTGTGATACGTCATCGTCGAGTTCATCGGCAACAGCAGGAGCCCGAGGATATCCTCTGAATAGTTGAAGCACACAATGAAACCAATGCCGATGGCAATTGCGGAATAAACAATCCTTTTCCGGAGTTCCGTTAGATGGCTCCAGAACGACATTCGAAATTCGTCCTCAGCCATTCCCTTTGGCCTCCTCGTCCTTTTTCACTTCCGGCTTTTGCTCAGCTTCCGCTCCGGTCTTTTGTTCATCCTTGCGCGGCACTGCCGACGCTGCCGCGTCAATCTCCTTGGAGAGAGACTGGTCAGCGAGATTGCCGAGCTTTTTGAGCTCGTCCAGGTTTGCGGTCTTCTGGACCTCTTTCATTTCGGACTGCACTGATTCCTGAAATTCCTGCTGGGCCTTTTTGAACTCGGCCATGGCGCGTCCGATGGACTTGCCCAGGTCCGGCAGCTTTTTCGGACCGAAGACCACAAGTGCGATAACGAAGATAACGATCAGTTCCGGTATTCCAAGACCAAACATAGCTTTCTCCTCAATGTATCGTTTTTACATAACGTGGTGATTACATCGCGACCCGTATCACGGTCTTCACATTGCCCCGGACGTTAAAATCGCCCACCACTTCCAGGGTGCGCGGCTTGAGGCCCTTCTTGAGCGCGTCGAAGATCAGGTTTGTCACGGCCTCGTGAGAAACGCTCTGGTCACGGAAGCTGTTCAGGTAGAGCTTCAGCGCCCTGAGTTCCACCACATTTTTCCCGGGAGTATACGTGATCCTGATGGTCGCAAAGTCAGGATAGCCGGAGCGCGGACAGAGGCAGGTAAATTCAGGGTAGGATATGTCTATGAGGTAATCCCGGTCCGGGTTTGGATTGGGCCACAACTCGAGTTTCGCCTGTTTGACCGCTCTTGTTCCGTATTTCATGGACTGCATTCTACAGAGTTTCCTTTTTTCTGTAAAGATGAAAGTTGGGGCTTTCCATAATCTTCTCATCACTACCCAGGCTGTTTACGATCATGTTTGTCCGCGATCATATACAGAGACTAGATTTTTTTGTTTTAAGTTGTTTTTTCCCGGTGTAAAATATATAATTGTTGGTAGGATATCGGGTGTGAAAAAAAGAGGGAAACAGAATGACCTGCCATTTCAACTGCATCGCCACCGGCATCGGGAGCCTTCCGATCGTGGATCCTGACCAGGCCGCGGCGCTTTCGCTCAAATACGTTATGGAAGCGCCGTTCTGGCCCCAACTCCCGCAGCGGGATTTCCGCGAGCATATGGATGCGCAGTACAGCCAGACCCTGCCGGGGGTCATCTTAGACGAAGTGAAACAAAAGGTTTATTTCGATACGTCCCATGACCTGACGCCGGAACTCGAAAAGTTCTTTGAGCGGTACCTGGAGAAGGATTACGGGTTCTTCGGGATGACCGATGAATATGCCCCCGGGTTCACCGCCTATATCCGCGCCATGAAGAAAGGATTTCCGAGAGGGGTGCGGTTCGTCAAGGGGCATATCACGGGTCCGCTGACCGCAGGCACCTCCTTCAAGGACGAGACAGGCAGGGACATCATTCACAACGAGGTTATTTTCGACGCGGTGGTCAAGGGGCTCGCCATGAAGGCCGCGTGGCAGATCCGGGAGATGAAACAGTTCAACAAACCGGTCATCATCTTCATCGACGAGCCTGCCATGGAGTCGCTCGGCTCCGGCTTCTCCGCCGTATCGCAGGAAGTGGTGGCTGAAAAGCTGAACGAGATCATCGACACGATCCACGAACTGGGCGGCATCGCCGGCATTCACTGCTGCGGGAACGCGGACTGGCCTATGATATTCAATACCAGAGTGGACATCGTTAACTTTGACGCCTTCGGATATATGGAAAAGGTGATGCTCTACCCCGCGGAAATCAGGAAATTCATCGACCGCGGAGGTGCACTCGCCTGGGGCGTTGTCCCCACGGGTGCATTCACCGGGAACGAGACCGCGGACATGCTCATCGCCAAACTCCACAAGGGCATGAATCGGCTGGAGAAAGAAGGCGTGGACCGCAAAAGGATACTTCGTCAATGTCTCATCACCCCTTCCTGCGGCCTGGGCAGTCTGACGCCAGATAAGGCGGAGTCGATCCTGAAACTGCTCCGGGAAGTTTCGGACAAGATGCAGCAACTTATCGCAACGTGAATAATGCAAATTGCAAAATTCAAAATAATAATGCCGCAGGTCCTGCTTCCTGACGCTCATTTTTCATTTTGTGCCTTGCATATTGCCTTTTGAAATTACACCTCATGCACCCTCGTACACAATTCACGACATTCCTTGCCGTCTCCCTCGCACTCCACGCGCTGGTAATCGCGGCCCTGTTTCTGATAAGGCCGTCACTTTCCGAGATGCCGCTGATCACGCCGGTCACGATCGTGAACCTGCCGCAGCCGGAGACCAGGCAGTTGCCGCCGCTGAATCGACCAATGCCGGTGCCTCCCGCGCCTCCTGCCCCTCCCTCACCGCCCGTTCCCGAGCGCTTTGTTCCCGAAAAGCCTCTGCCGCCCGGCGCCGTGCCCATGCCAAAGAAGTTCGGCACAAGCGATGAGCTCAAGCTCCCGAAGACCTTGCCGCGCACCGGCGTGCCTGAGGGAGCAGAGCAGGGCAAGGAAACGGGAAAGACGGGGGCACCACAGCAGAAAGAGACCGGCCCTCTCCCGTTTTTGACGCAGAACGACATCGATGAGCTCGCGCGCAAAGGCATGCCCCAGAAAAGGCCCGGCGAGGATTCCGTCACCCTCGATACGGACGAATTCAAATTCATGTCCTACAACCGATGGCTCAAGGTCAAGGTCGAGAGCGTCCTCCAGTATCCCGAGCTCGCGGCAATATCCGGCTACCAGGGAACGCTCTACATCCTGTTCGATATTATGAAGGACGGTTCCCTCGGCCGGCTGGAAATATTGAAGTCTTCCGGTTACAAGATCCTGGACGACGAGGCACTCCGGTCGATCCGATCCTCGGCACCGTTCCAGCCGCTCCCTGAGGAGTGGCACATGGAGCGATACTCCATTCGTGCGGCTGTCTTGTTCTATCTGGGTGCGGGATATATCCGATGACGGAACTGCTGAAGATCGGCGCCGCCTTCGCGCTCATCGTGTTCCTTCTCCGCCTCCGCTGGAATCTCGGCCTGGTTATGCTGCTCGGCTCGGTCTTCCTCGGATCTCTCTCTCTCCTCGGGCCGGTGCGGCAGGCGGGGATCATCATTGCCGCCGGCATCGATCCGGTGACGATAAACCTCGTGACCGGTCTCGTTCTCATCATGGTGCTTGAGAACATCATCAGAAAACGGGGCGTCCTCAAATGCATGATGGAAGCCGTAGTGAACGTGGCCGGGGACCGCCGTGTCGCCATGGCCGTGCTGCCCGGCGTGATCGGTCTCCTGCCCTCGGCAGGCGGAGCGGCCTTCTCGGCACCCATGGTGCAGGAAGCGGCGGCCGATGCAGACATGCGGCCGGAACGGAAGGCCTTCGTCAATTACTGGTTCCGGCACATCTGGGAATATATCTCGCCGCTTTACCCCGGCATCGTGCTGGCAGCCGCGGTGACGAAAACGCCGATAAACAAGCTGCTTCATTCCCAGCTCCCGCTGCCGATCGCGGTCGTCGTGGTCGGCGCGCTGCTCGGCTTCCGGGGAACAGCGGTCGGTACCATTGAAGGAAAACGGGACAGGAACGAGTTCAAGGCGCTCTTCGCGTCCCTGCTCCCGATCACGATCCCGATCGTCCTTGTTGTCGTCTTCAAACTGCCGCTGGCCATTGCCATGGCATCGATCGTGATCGCGATGCTCCTGTTCTACCGGTACACGTTCAGCGAGCTTTGGACCACGCTCCAAGAAAGTGTTTCGCTCAATGTCATGCTCATGGTGATCGGCATCATGGTGTTCAAGGGAATGCTCGATGCATCAGGCGCCATTGAGGTCCTGCCCGCCTTATTCAAACAGAGCGGCCTTCCGACAGGGGTCGTCCTGTTTGCGCTTCCATTCATCGTGGGACTCTTGACGGGCCTCACCGTCGGGTTCGTCGGCGCCACCTTCCCGATCATGACTGCCATGATGGGCGGCCACCCGGACCCGGCCACGGTCACCTTCTCCTTCGCGAGCGGTTTTGCCGGCGTCATGCTCTCCCCCACCCATCTCTGCCTGCTGTTGACGATCAGGTATTTCAAGGCCGATATTGCAGGCACTTATCGCTTGATGTACGTCCCCGTGCTCCTGGTCTTCCTCGTAGGTCTGGCCAGGCTATGGTTTTGATCTGACTCTGACTCTGACTCTAACTCTGATTCTGACAATAACCAACTACAGGGTCAGATTGTCAATCTTGTTCATAATAGGCCAGTCAAAATATACCATTCGAATATCAAACTCATATCTTACAATTTGAACAAATAAATTATTTCAACATAATAGCATTTATGGCTGCTTAGCATCGTTTTTGCAACTTTATGGGATATTAGCAGATAGTTAAAACGAAAAAGTAATCCTTTCGCATGGCCCTATTGTTTATCGGTATGCATATTCGAAAGGCATGATAGCGGAATACATTACGTCAATTAACGACACTGAGCTGCGATACTCTTTCCTTGTTTCACAAGAAATCTGCCTGATTAGTCACACCGCTGGAAGGGAGTAAAACATGACTAATTTGCGAGCTGAGAAGATCGAGGGGTTGAAAGACGGCTTCAACGGAGAGATCCTTCTTCCGAGCGACGGTGCCTATGAAAGCGCACGCAAGATCTGGAACGCGATGATCGACAAGCGCCCCGCTGTCATCGCTCGCTGCGCGACCGTCTCGGACGTCGTCCGGGGGGTGAACTTTGCAAGGGATAACGGGCTCTTGCTCGCCGTCCGCGGCGGCGGGCACAACATCGCCGGCAATGCCCTGTGCGACGACGGGCTCGTGATCGACCTTTCGAAGATGAAGGCCGCGCGAGTTGATCCCGCAGGGCGCCGCGTTACCATCGAAGGCGGTGCCACCCTCGCGGACCTCGACGCCGCCACCCAGGCCCACGGGCTCGCCACGCCGGTCGGCATCAACTCCACCACCGGAATCGCCGGACTGACGCTGGGCGGGGGGTTTGGCTGGCTCAGTCGCAAGTACGGCATGACCGTCGACAACCTCGAGTCCGCCGAGGTCGTGACCGCGGCCGGTGAGGTGGTGCGCGCCAGCGCGACTGAGCATCCCGACCTCTTCTGGGCCCTCCGGGGTGGCGGAGGCAACTTCGGCGTGGTCACCCGCTTCGAGTTTCGGCTCCACCCTGTCGGCCCCAACGTGCTGAGCGGACTCATCGTGTACCCGATCTCCGAGGCGAGGTCGGTGCTGCAGCAGTACCGTGAATTCATTGCCAAGGCGCCGGAGGAACTCTCCGTGTGGATCGTCTTGCGCCAGGCGCCGCCGCTGCCGTTCCTCCCCGAGACGGTCCATGGCAAGGCGGTCATCGTGCTCGCGCTGCTCTATGCGGGTGACCCGAAGCAGGGTGAGCCGCTCATCGAGCCGTTGCGCAAGTTCGGCACTCCCGTGGGCGAACATGTCGGCGTCCAGCCTTACATCGCCTGGCAGAAGGCTTTCGACCCGTTGCTCACTACCGGCGCCCGCAATTATTGGAAGTCTCACAATCTCTCGACTCTCAAGGACGGTCTCATCGACACCGTCATCGCGTACACCGGAAAATTGCCGTCACCTCAGTGCGAGATCTTTTTCGGCGCAATCGGCGGTGCCACCACACGGCCGGCCCCGGACTCCATGGCGTACGCGCACCGCGACGCCAAATTTGTCATGAACTTCCACGGCCGCTGGGAGGACCCGGCCGACGACAAGCGCTGCATCGGCTGGGCGCGCGACTTCTTCAAGGCCACGGCACCCTTCGCCAGCGGCGGAGTCTACGTCAATTTCCTCACCGCCGACGAAAGCGACCGCGTGCGCTCGGCCTATGGCCCGAACTACGATCGCCTTGCCCAGGTGAAGCGCAAGTACGACCCGGACAACCTCTTCCGCATGAACCAGAATATAGAGCCGGCTTGAGAGAACAAGAAGCGCCCAACAACCAGTAGCTTAGCTCAACTTTTTGCTTTTAACAAGAACCACCAATGAAAAAAAGAAGAAAGGAGGTGAGGACCATGGCGGGAAAACTTAAAAAACTGGAATGCGACCCAAAATGCGGCTTTGCAATTCAAAGCCATGACGAAAAAGAAGTCATCGACATTGCGATAAAGCATGCGAAAAAAGCGCACAGCATGGACGTATCGGAAAAAGAGGCAAGAGGTATGATGAAAGATGCATAGCGCTGACGTGTGCTAAAAATTGCGGCTGCAAGGGCTTGGTGGTTCCAAGCCCTTTTTATTTTCCGGTATTAACCGGAAATCTTCACCAATGAAAATATCACGTGGCTATGTTGTCGACGCTCTCCTCTATCTCGACGGAAACTGACCTTGACACCGGCTTTAAACGTGCCGGTGCAGGCCCTGATCCGGTGTGACTTCACGATTATATCCCCTCCCTCCAGGATATAGCCTCTCAATTTCCGTTTGATTTTTCAGCCTATTTATGTTACGTTCGTCAACATGATCACCAACGACATACTATCGGATTCCCATCAGTACATCATGAACACCTACAGCCGGCAGCCGCTCGTGCTCGTGAAGGGTCGGGGCACGAAGGTCTACGATTCCGACGGACGGGAGTACCTCGATTTCGTAACCGGCGTGGCCGTGTGCAACCTCGGCCACTGCCACCCGAGAGTGGTGGTAGCCCTTCAAAAACAGGCACAGCGGCTGATACACGTGTCGAACCATTTTCACAATGAACCGCAGATCAACCTGGCGAAGCTGCTCGTTTCCAATTCATTCGCGGACAAGGCGTTCTTTTGCAACTCCGGCACCGAGGCCGTCGAGGGCGCCATAAAGCTGGCACGGCGATATGCACGGGAGGTGCTGAAACAGGAACGGTTTGAGATCATTACCATGCGAGGATCGTTCCATGGACGGACCTACGGTTCCCTGTCCGCAACAGCGCAGGAAAAATTTCACAAGGGATTCGAACCGATCGTTCCGGGTTTCCAGTACGTCCCGTTCAACGATATCGGGGCTGTCGAAAGTGCGGTGAATGCACGCACCTGCGCCGTCCTCGTGGAACCCATCCAGGGCGAGGGAGGGGTGATCGTGCCGGCGCCGGCATACCTGAAGGAACTCCGGGCGCTCTGCGACAAGAACAACATTCTGCTCATGCTCGACGAGATCCAGACCGGCATGGGCCGGACCGGAAAGTTCTTCGCTTACGATCATGCGGGAATTACCCCTGATGTCATCATGCTCGCCAAAGGGCTCGGCGGCGGCATGCCGATCGGGGCGCTCCTGGCCACTGACAAGGTTTCCCAGGCATTCTCTCCGGGAACCCACGGCTCGACGTTCGGCGGCAACCCGCTGGCCTGTGCCGCGGCAATTGCCTCGATCGAAGCCCTGCTGGAGGACAACATCATCATTCCGAATGTGGTTCAGCTCGGCGCATACTTCCAGAAGGGGCTTGAAAAACTGAAAAGAAAATATTCCTTTGTGAGAGACGTGCGGGGGCAGGGTCTTCTCATCGGCATGGAACTGGACATCCACTGCAAAGAGATCGTCTCCGCCTGTATCAGAGAAGGCATGCTGATCAATTGCACCGTGGATACCGTACTGCGATTCATGCCGCCTCTCATCGTCACCGAGGAGGAGATCGACCTCCTTATCGGCGTGCTTGACCGGATCTTCGCGAAGCGTTAACCCGACTTGCAGCCGACAGCCGATAGCAGCTCCCAGCCGACGGCTTTTTTTATTTTCAATTCGCAGCCTTTGCCCATGGCCAATGAACGATCACTTCCTCTGGAGAACACATGAAAAAAGATTTACTCGCGATTTCTGACCTTACCCCCGGGGACATCGGGAAGATCCTTAAGCGTTCCGCGGCCCTGAAAAAGCTTCAGAAACAGGGGAAGCCGCATCAGACGCTCAAGGGCAAGTCTCTCGGCATGATCTTCGAGAAGTCCTCGACTCGCACCCGGGTGTCCTTTGAGGTGGGCATGTTCCAACTCGGCGGTCAAGCGCTGTTCCTGTCGCCAGGCGACCTCCAGATCGGGCGAGGCGAACCTGTCGAGGATACGGCGCGCACCCTCTCCCGCTACCTTGACGGCATAATGATCCGCACTTTTTCGCAGAAAGCGATCGAGGAGCTCGCCCGCTTCGCGTCGATATCGGTGATCAACGGCCTGACCGACGTTCATCACCCGTGCCAGGCCCTCGCGGACCTGCTAACCATCCAGGAGACAAGAAAAAAGCTTAAGGGACTCACGCTCGCGTACGTGGGAGACGGAAACAATGTCGCCAACTCGCTGATCCAGGCCTGCGTGAAGGTCGGCATGCACTTCGCCATCGCCTCTCCCCGCGGGTACGAGCTCGATCCCGCTATCATGCGGCAGGCAAGAGCGGAGGCAAAGCAAACAAACGCGGACGTGCTGGTCACGACCGATCCCTTTCAGGCGGTCAGGAACGCCGACGTTGTGTACACCGATGTCTGGGCAAGTATGGGACAGGAAGCGGAGCACGCGAAACGGTTGAAGGCGTTCAGGGGATACCAGGTTAATGCGAAGCTTATGGAAAAGGCCGGCCCGGGGGCACTGGTTATGCACTGCCTGCCCGCCCATCGCGGCGAGGAGATCTCCGAGGAAGTGATCGATGGCCCGCAATCAGTGGTCTTTGACCAGGCAGAGAACCGCCTGCATGTGCAGAAAGCAGTGCTCGAAATGCTCCTGGGCTAGCAGCTCAGGCAGCAGGACCGGAATAGAGCAGGAAAGTCCCGAACGGGATATCCGGATCAGCAGGAGTTTTAAATCCTTGAATTAACAGGTTGTTAAAACCCCTGAGTTTTAATCCGATTTGCTGTCGGTCATCCTGTCAAAAAGGACCTTGATTTCAACTGGTCCGGGTCAAGACAATAAATCTCAAATTAGAATGTCACGCTGACAAACCTCCCCGAATATGTTATAAATATTTGCATTGAACCACATCATTTTTATGGGGAGGAATGTGCATGAAACCCTTGATCGGCATCACCATGAACCATGAGCCGCAGCCCGCCAGGGACCTGAATATTCTCGATCAGGATTATGGCAAGGCGGTCTTTCGGGCAGGCGGCTTTCCCGTTCCCATCCTCGGGATCCAGCAATCCATTCCCGATCTGGTGAAACGTCTGGACGGTTTTGTATTTACCGGTGGAGACGATATTGACCCGCGTTTTTATAAAGAGAAGCCCCTATCCGGCGCACGCGTCTCGATCTCTCCCGATGAGCGCATCAGGTTCGAGCTGGAGCTCTTCAAAGCGGTGGCTGTGGCGAAGAAACCCGTGCTGGCCATTTGCTACGGCGCGCAGCTCGTGAATGTCGCCTTGGGCGGCAAGCTATATCAGGACATCGAGCAGCAGATCCCCAACCCCATGAAACATGGTGCGGCGCGGCCCGGTGAAAAGGTCTTTCATGAAGTCGATATCTTCGAGGGGACGCTGCTCTCGCGGATACTCGGAGCTCCCCGGATACGCGTTCGGAGCTCTCACCACCAGAGCGTGAAAAACCCTGGCAAGGGCCTCCATCTCTCCGCGGCTTCTCACGACCGCGTGATCGAGGCCTTTGAACCGCGGACAAACAACTTTCTCATTGCAATTCAATGGCACCCGGAAAAGACACCCAATGATAGATACACAAAGAAGCTTTTCAAGGCACTCATCAACGCGTCCCGGAAATGATCCCCGGAGAAGGGCCGGGATGCGCACCGCGCTCCTGCTCGTTCTCCTTTGTGCATCGTTGATTGCCGCTGCCCTCGGTTGCCACAGGTCCGATGAGGGGCGAATCCCCGGCCATCTTTACCTCAGGCTGAACAACAATCCGACAACGCTCGATCCTGCGTTGATAACCGATGTTCAGGGCGGCGGGATTTCGGCCAAGCTCTTTAATGGCCTCGTCCGTTTCAACGAGAACCTCGACCTTATTCCCGATATTGCCCATTCTTGGAGCCTTGCCGATGACCACGTGACCTATACGTTCCGGCTCAGACGCGACGTCCGTTTCAGCAATGGCCGGAAGATCACGGCCCAGGACTTCAAATATTCCTTCGAACGCGTTCTCACCCCCGATACGAAGGCTCCTCTCACGTGGGTCCTCGACAGGATCGAAGGGGCTGGCGACTTTATCGCAGGCAAGGCCGCAAGCGTCTCCGGCATCCGCATCGTCAACGACCACACGCTCCAGCTTAAACTGCAAAAACCGTTCGGACCCTTTCTCTCCCTCCTTGCAATGACCACGGCATATGTGGTCCCCCCTGAGGAGGTGAAGCGGCTCGGGCAGGACTTCGGCACCCATCCCGTCGGCAGCGGCCCGTATCTGCTCACCGAATGGAAACACGGTCAATTCATCACACTCACTGCGCGTGAGGACTATTTCGACGGCAGGCCGAAGCTGAATGGCATAGTCTACCGCGTCATCCCCGAGGACCTTACTGCCGTTATGGAATTCGATACCGGACACCTCGACGTTCTCCAGATACCCTCATCCGAATACAAACGCTACACGACCGATCCCGTATGGCGCGATCAGGTATATGGCAGGCCCGGACTGAACAGCTATTATCTCGGACTCAACTGCACACGACCCCCCTTCGACGATATCCGGGTCCGTCAAGCAGTGAATTTAGCGGTCGACCGAAAGCATATTTTAAATACGGTCTTTGAAAAACGGGGAGTACTTTCAACCGGACCGATTCCGCCGGGTCTTTGGAAAAGCAAGGTGCTGCTTCAGAACACAGAAGGATACGGTTTTGATCCGGTCAAGGCCAGAAAACTGATCCGGGAGGCAGGGGCTCAGGGAAAAACGATTAAGATCTACATAGCCGCGGACCCCGAGGTCCTGGACATTATCGAGGTCATCCAGAGCTACCTCTCGGAGGCAGGTCTCAAATCAGAGATCGTACAACTTGACTGGAGCGCCTTTAAGCAAGCCGTGAACGCAGGAGAAGCCGACGCGTTCTGGCTTTCCTGGTGGGCCGATTATCCGGACCCGGAAAACTTTCTCTTTCCGCTTTTCCACTCAGCGAACGTCGGCTCCTCGGGGAACCGGACCCGCTGTTTCGATCCGGAACTTGACCGGCTGATCGATACGGCCCAACAGACCATGGACGAAAGACTCCGTTATCGTCTCTACCGTAAGGCCGAGGACCGGATCATCAAGAACGCGCCCTGGCTCTTCATGTGGCACAAAGCCGATTATTTCGTGATCCAGCCGTGGGTAAAAGATTTCAAGATCTACCCGATCTACTCCATTGACAAACGAGTGGATGCGACGGTTACGAAGTAAAACCCAAACGATAAGCTCCTTGAGACTTCACCTGCAGTTCGTGGATCCACCCTGCGGCCTATCCTTTCCACACATGGAGCGATTTTTCCACCTTCGCCTTCAGTTCGGGGGTAAACTCCTTGATGCCGTGGGCCTCCCGCGTATGAACGGCAACTCCGTCGGCGATCAATTCTTCCGTCTGTGCAATGTACTTCCAGCCGCAGGAATAGCCCAGGTCCTTGCACTTGAATTCTTTCATCTCCAGACCCTCTGCTTTTGCCGCATCGATCGGGTCAGGATTACTAAAAGCGTTCTTGATCTTCCCCACCATGTCCGTGGTCAGCGCCTTCATCCCGTGCACATCGCGCAGATGGACCGCTGCGACATCGGCAAGCAGTTCTTCTGTTTTGGCAATATGCTTCCACGTACACTTATTCCCGAGGCTTGCGCATTTAAATTCTTTCATGTCACCCCTCCCTCTGCCGGTTCCCGGCATTTAAACAAGATGGTATATATCCTGGTTAAAGTATAGCACACAAATCAACATTGGCTTTCCGGATAGCACGGGAAACCATACTTTAGTCAGACAATAATTGAAGGGCTTTAGATAATTTGGGTCTTCCCGGTTTTGTGTGGGTCGTTTTTATCTGTTTCTGATTCAGCACATGTCACGATCCTGTTTTTTTCTGCACCCCAGTTCACAGCTCCGCGCAAGGCATGATTGCCGATACTGATAACAAGCCTTTCGAGCATCGCATCACTTCCCCTCGCCCGGGGAACGGGCTCGGCCGTGTCTGCCTGGCTTTGTGGCAACTTCGGTCTTTTCTCCCTTGGCATGCTTGTGCGCGAACCTGTTCATGGGATGCAGGGGCTTCTGGAAAGGCAAAGAGTTCTGCCGTTCACCTGCGCCGGGTAGCTCTGACGCGAAAGCCGCGCAGAGCAATACTGCACAGATCATAGTTACCAGAACGAGCCAAGGCAGACACGGCCGAGCCCTTTTTTAAAGGGCGAGGGTGGAGTGATGCGGGCCTGCGTATCAGGGTGGAGGTACTGTACCTCTTCCCGGTATGCTGCGCGGCCGAGTGATGAGCTGCCCAAAAAAAATCAATGCACACCTGGGACAAGCGCCAACTTAGATAACATTCAGGAAACAGATTGTTAATGAAGAATAAAAGCGATACATGCAATTTGATCAACAAAAAACCGCCGGTCAAAGAACGCTGACCGGCGGTCATACTTATTGAGAAGTCGTTTTACAAAAAAAGAGTTTCTTCCTAGTTCATCCCGCCGTACGAATGGAGCCCGGAGAGCACCAGATTAACCCCGAGATACGTAAAGATCACTGCAAGAAATCCGACGGCGGAGATGACCGCCATCTGCGTCCCCTTCCATCCTCGCACATAGCGGGCATGGAGATAGATGGCATAGACGAACCAGGTGATGAGCGACCAGGTTTCTTTCGGGTCCCAGCTCCAGTAAGTGCCCCAGGCGCTGTTTGCCCAGACCGCACCGGTAATGATACCGCCGGTCAGAAGCGGCCAGCCAATGGCGATCATACGGTAGGTCACGTCATCGAGCTGGTCCAGAGAGGGCATGTACTGCTTCAGCAGGTTCCTGAGCCTCATTCCTTGCGACCAGATCAGCCAGAAAACTGCAAGTACCGCCAGCCAGCTGACAAGCGCTAGTGGAGCGGACGGATTGAGAAAGGTCGCTTCAAAAAGGTGTTGCTTGAACGACTCGCCTTCAGCCAGCGGGTGGGATAAAAGGGATATGGAATCGATGCCCATGCCCATGAGGAGACTGATTGTCATGGTCACGCAGAGCGACCAGAACAGAAAGACCTGGGACTTGTGTTTCGACCCCACACTGATCAGGTAGATGAACCAGACGAGGATCAGCGCGCCAAGACCCATCCAGAAGGCGGTCTTCAACCGCTCTCCCTGGCTTGCCATGAAATTCCCGAGCAGGGCAAGGGCAACGATCGCCCCCATCCCGGTATAGAGGTAGCGCGTGGGACCGTGCTCCTCCGTGTCCATGAGCAGATAGATCATGCTGACCGCAAAGGCTATCCCGAAGGCCGCGTAGCCCAGGAAGCTGATGAGGACATGATAGAACAGCCAGTTGCTCTTGAGCGCCGGGACCAGCGGTGTTATGTCCTTGCTGATGCCCGCCACGTTAATGAACGCGAGCGCGAGAAAGGCAACCGGCAGCACGAACGCGCCGAAGGCCCTGGTCTTATACTTGTACTCGACAACGAGATAGATGAGCACGGTGCTCCAGGTGAAGAAGACCAGGGATTCATACAGATTGGATAATGGCACCCTGCCGATGTCCATCTGGTACGATTCCCTCCATCGAAGGAAAAGGGCGCCCGTCTGGATCACCCACCCGGTCACGGTCACAATCGATGCGATCTTGCCGATCCCTTCCTTGCGAAATGCCAGGTAGCTGATATAAAGCACCATCGCCACCAGATATGCCAGCGTTGCCAAGTTGAAAAGCAAGGAACTTTCCATCTATACCTCCTGAAAGATATGCCTTTACGCGGAAATCTCGTTAAGAATTATATTAAATTCGCGCTCGAACCCCATTCGGTTCCTGTTCGCAGTGCCCGCCACCGTGACCACCACATGACCCGCCCGGTCCTGGACCCTTACCCACAGCTTTTTGTGTGAACCGAAGAACGCGATCAGGGGTCCGATGCAGAGCAAAATAAATCCGGTGTACACCACCCATACTCCCGGGTCCTTCGTTACCTGCAAACCGGTGTACCGCGTGCCCCAATAACCGCCGTAGCTGATGATGTAGCCCTCGGGCAGATAGGGTTGTCCCGCGTCCGTCTTCATGACATAGGTTTTGTAGACCGGTTTCTTGCCGTCATATACCTCGAGTTCCACGGTGGGGTTGATGTATTCATCGTTCTGAGACTGATAGAACTGCACCTGCCCCGAGGAGGGGTTCCTCATCCCATACGGGGCGAAGCCAAGCGCTTTGATCGTCCGGTTGATCGAGGGGACGTACACCGATCCGCCCGGATCAACGGTCACCGTCTCACCGACGGACTCCGGGCTGGTCTTGCTGCGGATGTTCAGGATTATCTTTCCGCGGGTATCCGGGATAGTCCCGTAGCTGGACTGATAGAAGGTGATGCCATGGTACGAAAGCGGATCGTTCACCCGGATGCGTTTGTCCAGGACCTTCTGGCTATCCAGGTCGAAGACGGAAAGCGTGCTGTGAAATTCCGACGGCATGCCGGTCGGCTGACCCATTGGACCGACATAATAATCCACGTCGAAATTGTCGCATCGGACAAAAAAACCAAGCGGCATGGCGGGAACGCCTCCTTGCGGATTGGGGATCACCGGACTCTCGGCGATGCCCAGGGCGGCCATGATCTTGTCCCACATCGGCTCATTCCTGAGATAAACGACTTTGGACGCAGAACCCTCGGGAATGTTCAAGAATGCCTTGAACCCGAAAAAGGAGCCGATCAGTGCCCCGACAAAAATGAGAATAATGCTGGTGTGAGTGACGTACACACCCAGCCGGCTCAAGACGCCTTTCTGGGTCATGAACTGGGTCATTCCGGCGGTCTTTGATTCGACAAACCGGTATCGCCGCGCATTCAGTACCTTCACCGCGCGCTCCTCGGCCTTATCCATGCCGCCCTTGAATGATATCTCTTTTTTGAACTGTACGGCCTTCAAACTGTCTTCGTCGATCGGTTTGAGCGGAGCAGCGATGATCCGCAGCGTATGGGGCAAACGCTCGAGGGTGCATACCGTCAGATTCGCCGTAAGAAGAAAAAGGAGGAGCACAAACCACCAGGTATGGTACATGTCGAAGAAGCCGATCATCTCGAACAGCTGGACCGTTGCCTGGCTATACTCGTTCAGGTATTTTTCCGGGGATTCATTCTGCTGGATCACCGTGCCAATGACCGAAACGATCGCCAGAATGATGAGCAGTACGACCGCAAGCTTTACGGATGAGAAAAATTTCCAGACCTTGTCTGCAGCAACTTCAATTATTCCTTTTTTATTTTCCAACGCACCCTCCCGCGTTAAAACAGTGGCAATACGTTAACATAGTGGCCGGTAACGTGTCAAGAAGTTTACCATTTCCTGTCGCGCCGGCGACCCTACGCGCTGACCGGCAAAAAGCAGGATATTTTCTTCGTGAGCATTCAAATGAGCTGACGACGGTCTCGACGAAATTTCCCGGCGATGTCTTCGATCTGTTCGTAGTTGAATAGAGTTGGGTCCCGATTCGGATCCGCCAGGATAATGCGGATCACGGCTGACCGGTCAGATAGACATGGATCGCCCGCGCCGCTTTTCTGCCGGCCCCAAGCGCTGAGATGACCGTGGCGGAACCGGTCACGATGTCGCCGCCGGCGTACACCCCCGTGCGGCTGGTACAGGCTGTTTTCTCGTCGGCGATGATGTAGCCGCACTTGTTCACCGCAAGGTCCCTGGCGCTCCGCGACACGAGCGGATTGGTATTCGTCCCTACTGCCATGATCACGGTATCGGCCTTGATCAGGAACTCCGACCCCTTCTTCGGTATCGAGCAACAGCGTCCCGATGCATCAGGCGCTCCCAGCTCCATGCGTACGCATTCGACGGCAACGGCATGGCCGTTCTCGCCGATGATCCTGACGGGACTCGTCAGGAGCTCCAGAATGAGCCCTTCTTCCTTCGCATGATGGACCTCTTCCCGCCGCGCCGGCATCTCCGCTTCGGATCGCCGGTAAATAATGACCGTTTCTTTGGCCCCCAGGCGCAGGGCGGTCCGGGCCGAATCGATGGCCACATTCCCTCCGCCCACAACGGCGACGCGTGCTCCCCTCCTGATCGGCGTGTCGTATTCCGGTGACAAATAGGCCCGCATCAGGTTGATCCGCGTCAGGAACTCGTTGGCAGAGTACACGCCGGAGAGATGCTCGCCCTCAATACCCATGAACTTCGGCAGCCCCGCACCCGTGCCGATAAAGCAGGCATCGTATTCCTCCATGAGCTCATCCACACTGATGAGCTTTCCCACCACCGCATTCGTAACGATCTCAACACCCATTTTTTTCAGGACCGCAATCTCACGGGCCACGATCCTCTTCGGGAGGCGGAACTCGGGTATCCCATAGACAAGCACGCCTCCCGCCTCATGAAGGGCTTCAAAGACCGTTACCTTATGGCCGAGCTTTGCGAGATCATACGCGCATGCCAGGCCGGACGGGCCGCTGCCCACGATCGCGACCTTCTTTCCCGTCGGCGCAACGGCCGCTGGCGCATCCTGCCGCCCCTGCTCGGCCGACCAATCCGCAATGAACCGCTCCAGGCGGCCGATGGCCACGGGTTCGAATTTTTTCCCGAGCGTGCAGCGCTGCTCACACTGGCTCTCCTGGGGACAGACGCGGCCGCAAACGGCGGGCAGCAGGTTTTCGCTCCGAATGATCTCGAGCGCCTTGTCGAACTCGCCTGCCCTGATCGCCTGGATGAACCGGGGTATCGGGACGCTCACGGGGCAACCGGTGACGCATTTTGGTTCGGCGCAGTTCAGACATCTTCCCGCTTCCGTGCGAGCCATATCCGGAGAGTAGCCGAGAGAGACCTCGTCAAAGTTTGCTCGTCGTTTCCGGGGGTCCTGTTCGGGGATCGGTGTTTTATGCGGGATGATCTTGGCGGGCTTTTTCTTTTCTCCACCCGCGCCGGTCATGGGAGATCGGTCGTGCTTACTCACAAACAGGCTGCCTTTCTTCGCCCAGCATCCGGTCGTGGCGCTGTTTCCATTTGTCGAAGGACTCCTGCTCTTCGCTCTTATAAGCCTTCTGCCGGTTCATGAGCAGGTCCCAGTCCACCAGGTGACCATCGAACTCGGGGCCGTCGGTACAGGCGAACTTCGTCTCGCCGCCCACGGACACGCGGCAACCTCCGCACATCCCCGTGCCGTCGATCATGATTGGATTCAGGCTGACGACCGTTTTTACGTTGAACGGCCTCGTGGTATCGCACACAAACTTCATCATGACGGCCGGTCCCACGGCCATGACCAGGCCGGCGCCGGCAGTTTCCAGTTCCTGCTTTAAGGCCGTGGTCACGACGCCTTTTATTCCCTTGCTCCCGTCATCAGTGGTGACCAGCACCTTGTCGCAGACCCCCTGCATGGCCTCCTCATAGATCAGCAGGTCCTTGCTCCTCGCCCCCATGATGACCGTCACTGCATTTCCTGCGGCCTTAAAGGCCCTCGCGATCGGGTAAAGCGGCGCTACACCGAACCCTCCGCCCACGAGGACCACGTTTCCGACCATTTCGATATGGGTCGGCATTCCAAGGGGGCCGCAAAGGTCGAGGATCTCGTCGCCGGCCTCGCGATCAGACAATTCGGTCGTGGTCTTTCCCACGGCCATAACGATCAGACTGATGGTCCCTTCACGTGGATCGATGTCCGCAAGGGACAAAGGAATTCGCTCGCCTCTTTCGTGGAGGCGAATGATGACGAACTGGCCGGGAAGCGCCTTTCTGGAGATCAGAGGTGCAGCGATCTTGTAATAATACACATCGGGCGTTCGAATGAGCCTTTTCTCAAGTATCTTGGCCATAGCGGGCTATAGTACCACATTAAAAAGACGTTTTTCCACAATTAAATTCCAGAGGGGTCGCAACATTCCGGGGAAGACCGGGCGCGCAACCAGTGCTGTACGTTCAATGATGTCTTTCCCCCGGCGCTTACCCGCTTACTTGCAGACCTCATCCTGTTTGCACACACCTGTTTCCTCTGCCGATACGCTCGGCTGCGTCAACAGGAAGGGCTGCATGAAAATATCGCTCGCAGCGCCCTTTCCCGGCGCAGAAACAGCGGGCGACGCGTCCCCTTTTGTTTTTCTCCCGCCGTTCGCCCTGGTTTCCTGCGGCAGCGAGCAGGATAGCACGTAACGGAGGATCGCATCTTTACCGGTTATGAACAGCTTTTGAGAGGGAGCGTTCACCATGAGCGTGGGGACGGTATCGATGCCCATGTTTTTCAGGAACGCGGAATATTCAGCAACATCGAGATGATTCACCTTGAACTTCTTTTCATCGAGGTTTTGGATCACCTCGGTGCAATGCTTGCAGTCCTTGCTGAAAAACAGGATGAAACGGTCATCGGCAGGAAGGT
>JBARBN010000166.1:0-4103 GCA_049793155.1 Nitrospirota bacterium | reverse complement strand
TTGTCGGCCTGCGTCTGTGGGACTAAAGCCGGCCAGTGGTCGATTAGTTTGACAGTGACCTCGGAGTGAACAGCCTGATTGCGATAGATACCCGCCAGACAGTACCGCTTGTCGCGACATGCAGAGGAAGGGCTTGACATATTCAGTCACTCCAGCAGTCGCAGCAGTGAGGACGATCTGTCCACCGGGCCTGTCCATTGCGTTCGCAGTTTAAGGAAGTTCCTGCAGTGCATCCGCTTATCCGCCCATTTTGCAAGTGTAAGTGATAATTCATAGTGAAATGAAAAGGTCTCTGCTTCAACGCCTACCCCGACTCGATGTGTGAACTCGTCTTTCATGTGCATGATACAAATGGTAATCGATGATAGTTTCGCCCTGTCGCAATTACAGGTTTGTAGGTGTAGGTCACACTGCCAAAAGGTAAAAGAAGTTACGAATTGAGTTTACAGCGACTGTCAACACGAATACAGATTGCCGCAGACAACAGCGGATTTGTTTTTGACATGTAGTTCACCCGACAGGTGAGGTCACTGTATTCGATGTTCATTTTGTAATTACGGTTTAAACGTTCGCGCGAACATATCAAGTTCTGAGGAGAAATAGCAGAAGAGCGTCGATGTGCGGATGGTGCGGCAAGACCAGGCTGATAGAAGACCTCAACCCTGCCCCTTTTTATTCCTCTTCTCCAACTCCTTCTTCACCGTCGGAAAAGCATCCAGGTTCGTGTGCGGCAGGAACAGCGCCGACATGTATTCGTCCATGAAGCTTCGTGAAACGGACAGCTCGATATAGGTCATCTTTTTCGCGATCTCTTCCGCCTCGTGACGCAACCGGTCGCACAGGAGGCCGTAATAGGCGCCCATGATCGACGTGTTGCCCAGGAACTGGAACTTGTCCACAGGCAGGTCGGGCAGCATGCCGATGGTGATGGCGCGCTCAACATCGATGTATCGGCCGAACCCCCCGGCGATGAAAAGCTTCTCGATATCGCCGAATCCCATGTCCATGTGCGAAAGCAGCGTGGCAAACCCCGCGTAGATCGCCGCCTTGGCGCGGATCAGGTTGTCGAGGTCCACCTCGGTTATCACGATCTCCTTATTGATCGCGCTCTCCACGCGCCACGCGATCACGAACTCCATGCCGTTCTCGCCGCGCCGGATCCGCTTGGACCCGATCTCTTCCCGCATCTTACCCTTCTGGTCGATAACGCCGTTCAGATACATCTCTGCGAGGATGTCGATCATGCCCGAGCCGCAGATGCCGATGGGCTTCGAATCTCCGATGACGCGGAAGTTGACCTCATATGTTTTCGGATCGATCTCGACCTCTTCGATGGCCCCTTCCATGGCCCGCATGCCGAACTTGATGCCGCTCCCCTCGAAGGCGGGGCCCGCCGAGCAGGCCGCGGTAACGAGCCAGTCCTTGTTCCCGAGCACGATCTCGCCGTTCGTGCCGATGTCGATGAAGAGCGAGATCTTGTCCTGCCTGTGGATCTGCGATACAAGCACGCCGGAGGAAATGTCACCGCCCACATAGCTTGCCACGTTCGGCATCGAGTAAATGATGGCCTGGGGATCGACCTGCAGGCCCACGTTCTTGCCGCGAATGAGCGGGAAAAAGGTCGCCGCCGGGATATAGGGCTCCTCTCGGATGTGCTGGGGGTCGATGCCGTAGAACAAATGCATCATGGTGGTATTGCCTGCCACCACGATATAGTCTATCATGGCCTGCGGCACCTTGTTTTTTTCAGCGAGTTCGGCGAGCATGGTATTGATGTTGCCCACGACAAGGTCCTGGAGCTCTTTGAGCCCGTTCCGTTCCGTTGCGTATACGATGCGCGTGATCACGTCGTCGCCGCATTTCACCTGGCTGTTGTATGTCGAGGCCGTGCCGATGATGTTCCCGCTCGTCATATCCACGAGGTAGACCACCACTGTCGTCGTGCCGATGTCAACTGCCGCGCCGTAGCATGTCCTGGTGGCGTTGCCGGGGAAGATGTCCAGAACTTCCAGTACCGCGCTCACCTTGAAGACCGATACCGTAACGTTCCAATTCCCCTCCCTCAGCACGTGCGAGAGCTTTTTCAGCACGAGGTAGTTCATGTGGAGATGAGATGCGTCGAAACCCGCCTTATCCAGCGCGCGCCTGACCCGCTCGTAGTCCGCTATGTTGTCGTCGATCGTGGGGGGGGCGAGTTCGAGGTAAATACGGCTTATGCGCGACTCAAGACACCCCCCGGCGGACCGCATGAGCTTGATAAGGTCGTCCCTGTTCGCTCCCGTGGCGATCTTGTGTTTTGCCTGCATGCGCGATTCCTGGGGGATCTCGACGACCAGGTCGCTCTTGACGCGAGAGTGGCAGGCAAGCACATAGCCGCGTTCCGCCTCCTCAGGAGACAGGTAGGAGCGGGACTTGCCGCTCTCTACCGTTCCTTCTTTGATGATGACCTTGCACTTCCCGCAATTGCCCTTGCCGCCGCAGGACGAGAGCACATAGACGCCTGAGGCTTTGACGGCCCTGAAGAGATTCGTATTGTCGTCAACGGTGACCGTGGCATTATCGGGGAGAAAGGTGACGGAGCGTTTCATGAACTGAATATAACAGGGCGGGGAACAAGGGTCAAGGAGATTCTGGGCAGTCGTTTTTGGCCGAAATACTCGACTGCAAAGCGCAATGCATTGTAGATAGCAATTTATTTGAAAATCGCCTTTGTAATAAAATCAAACAAGCTATTGACAGATTATCGTACCTGTGATAATATGGGTTTATTAAGGGAGGTCTCGGATGAGCATTTATGAAAAAATTGGACGCCGCATCAAGGAACTGCGGGAAAAGGCCGAAATGAGCCAGGACGCGCTTGCAAGGACCATGAAGCTGCCCCGCCCGGCTATCTCTCAGATCGAAAGCGGCGCGCGAAAGATCGCTACCGACGAACTTATGAAGTTATCGCAGATATTCCATGTGACGGTTGATGACTTCTTAAATCCCGGGAAAGAGCCGGAGGTCGTCCTGAACGAGGGGAAGGGAGAAAAGGCTCCCAAGGCCCAAATGAGAATCAGCGTACCGCAGAAAAACCTCCAAAAGTTCAAGGAGGTACTGTTGTACATCCTGAACAGGGTCGGCGCAAAGGAAAACATTGGCGAAACTGTCATCTATAAGCTCCTCTACTTCATAGACTTCGACTTCTATGAGAAATATGAGGAGCAGTTGGTCGGCGCAACCTACATCAAAAACAAATTTGGCCCCACGCCGGTCGAGTTCGTCAAGATCGTCGAGAAAATGATCAAGGACGGAGAGATCGAAAAGGTCAAGAGTGAGTACTTCAAGTTACAGCAGGCCAAGTATCTGCCGCGCCGAAAACCCGACATTGCGAAACTCACGTCATCCGAGATCGAAGTGATCGATGACGTCCTGAACAGGCTGTCGGAGATGAATGCCAGCCAGATCAGCGCCTACTCCCATGGCGATGTGCCGTGGGTAACGACCAATGAAGGCGATGCCATCGAGTACGAGTCTGTTTTTTACCGCACACCGCCCTATTCCGTGCGGGCCTATGCGGAAGAAAACGGATGAGCGACCTGTTCTACAAACCGTTCATCCGGACGCTATTCAATAAGATAACCCATGCCCCGGAATTCGAAAAGGACCTAAAGAAACTCCTTAAGCGATTCCCTTCCCTTGAGGATGACTTGCGTATGTTCGTCAAGGTCGCGATGAATGCCTATCACAAGCTAAACATCGACAGCAGGGCAATCTTTCACATATCCGACCTCGGCATCCGTTCTCCTAAAATCTTCAAGGCCAAAAAGTTTGCGTGTAAGGCACTGAAAGGCAAAGGCGCGCAGTCAGGGATCCGGGTCATCTATGCATATCACGAAGCAGAGGACTGGATAGAGTTTATTGAGATTTATTACAAGGGGGATAAGGAGAATGAGGATCGGGAGCGGATTTTGAGGAAATATAAAAAATAAGTGGCCTTACCGTGTCTAGCAGGTTGCTGAAAAAGTCCTCTTCATTTGTGATATAAATACGCATAGTGGTTCATTCTGATTCGATGAGGAGGCCACATGCGCGGTGAAAATGATATTCAGAGCGGGATGTTT
>JBARBN010000165.1:0-18685 GCA_049793155.1 Nitrospirota bacterium | reverse complement strand
AAAGTGGAAGTACCTGTCGGGGCGACCATCCTCGAAGCTGCGAACGCGGCCGGTTCGAGGGTCCCGACCCTTTGCCATGACAACAAGCTCCATCCATTCTGCGCATGCCGGATCTGTCTGGTTGAAGTGGAGGGAACACCGCGCAAGTTCACGCCGTCGTGCACAACGCCGGCGATGGACAATATGGTTGTCAGGACATCGACCCCTGCGCTGATAGAGGCGCGGCGGATGGTGCTCGAACTCCTGCTCATCAAGCATCCCCTGGACTGCCCGGTATGCGACAAGGCGGGCGAATGTCAGCTCCAGGACCTTACGCACGAGTACGGGCTCGGCACGAGCCGGTTCGATGCTGAAAAGGGCTACCTGCCGCCGGATTACGAGAGCTCTATCATCGAGCGGAACATCAGCCGCTGCATTCTTTGCGGAAAATGCGTCCGCATCTGCGATGAGCAGAACGGTGTGGGAGAGTGGGCCTTCACCAGACGCGGGACGAGGGCCCGCATCAGCACCGACTTCGACCGGCCGCTGGACTGTGAGTTCTGCGGCGAATGCACCGAGATCTGCCCCGTGGGGGCGCTCACGACGCGCCAGTTCAAATTTAAAGCGCGCTCCTGGAACCTTGAGGGGACGAAATCGGTCTGCAATTACTGCGGCTGCGGCTGCGGCATCACCTATGAAGCGCGCGACGGTAAGATCATGCGTGTGGGCCCGGCACAGGAGAACTACCTGTGCGCCAAGGGCCGTTTTGGCTGGGACGCCGTTCACAGCAGCGAGCGGATCACGACCCCGAAAATGCGGGTCGGCGGCGAACTGGTGGACTGCACGTGGGACGAGGCGCTTTCGGTCGTCGCTACCAATCTCAAGGTGATCAAGAACAAACGCGGGCCCGAGAGCATCGGCGGGCTCGGATCGGTCCGGACCACGAATGAGGAGAGCTACCTTTTCCAGAAGTTCATGCGCACCGTGGTCGGGACGAACAATGTCGATATGCTCGCGCGGCTCAAGGTCCCGAAGGGGCTGGATGCCGCTTTCTTCTCGGGTGAATTGAACAAGATCGGCGAGCACGAGGTCATCCTCGTGCTGGATAGCAATGTAGGCGAGATTAATCCGCTCACGGGAATCGAGATCGTCCGCGCGGTGAACAAGAAGGAACGGAAGGTCATCCTGGTAAACACCGGGAGCAATAAATTCAACAAGCTCGCCTCGGTGATAATTCCTCTGGGCGCCGAACAGGCGATCGAAGAACTGGTATCCGCTCTCTCTTCCGCAAAGGGAAAGGGCAGGAGCGAGGTGTTGACTGCCGCGGAACTTCTGAAAGCGGCCGAGAGTGTTGCGATCATCGTGCCCGCGCGGGTGACCGACAAGGAGTTCGTGGATATCAAGGTGCTCTCGGGACAGCTCAAGAACGTGACTCACTATCCCCTGGTACGGCGGAGCAATTTCCAGGGTTCGCTCGACATGGGAGTGAACCCGCTCTATTACCCCGGGTATCGCCGGGTGGATGCCGACTCGACCGCCTCGTTCGCGGGCGCGTGGAATGCGATCCTGCCGGAAACGCAGGGCATGAATGCCGTCGAGATGATCAATGCCATTGCGCCCGGCAAGCTCGCGGCGCTTTACATCATGGGCGATGACCCGGTGGGCAGTGATGCCCATCTCAGAGAGCAGCTCCGCAAACTGGATTTCCTGGTCGTGCAGGACATCTTCATGACCGAGACGGCGGGGATCGCCAACGTAGTGCTCCCGGCGGCGGCGAGCGCGGAGAAGACGGGGACATTCACCAACCTTGAACGCAGGCTTCAGAAGCTGAACAAGGCAGAGGAACCTGTCGGCGAGGCGCGTCCCGACTGGGAGATCATCCAGGATATTGCGAAGCGTATGGGCGGGTCAATGCAGTATGCCACTCCCCGGGATATCATGAACGAGATCAAGTCCGTCGTGCCCCTGTATACGGACCTCGCCGTCGGCTCATGCTGGCCGCGCGAGAAGTCGCCTCTGTTGAACACCGACGTGGACCTTTCACTGTCGTCTGATTCGATCATGAAGCAGGAAGTGATCACTGCCGAGCGACTGCTCTTCTCCTCGGGCTGTTCGATCACCCGCTCCCATGAGATAGGGACCATACGACACATCAAGATCGAAGTGTAGGAGCACAACATGCCAGGAATACCTCAGATAGTGAACATCTTCACCGGCCTCGTCATCCCGGTGGTCCTGTTGCTTGGATTCGTCATGCTGAATGCGGCCTATCTCTCCTATATGGAACGCAAGGTGCTCGCGCACATGCAGGCGAGGCTCGGGCCGATGAGGACCGGATGGCACGGGCTGCTCCAGCCCATTGCGGACGGCTTAAAGTTCATGATGAAAGAGGACATCATTCCGGCCAAGGCCGACAAATGGGTGTTCCGAATCGCACCGCTTATTCTGCTCACCATGGCCTTCGGCGCCATTGTCGTCATCCCCTTCGGTCCTCCCACAAGAATCTTCGGGCTTCTTCCCCGGGAGGTACCCCTCCTGGTTTCAAACCTGAACATCGGCGTGCTCTACATCCTCGCCTTTGCCAGCATCGGCACCTATGGTGTGATCATGGCAGGCTGGGCCTCCAACAATAAATATTCCCTTATGGGAGGGTTCCGTTCGGCGGCCCAGATGATCAGTTATGAGATCCCCATGGCCTTTGCCGTAATCACCGTGGTGCTGATGGCCGGGTCGCTGAACCTGTCCGACATTGTGAATGCCCAGGAGAAACGGTGGTTCATTGCGGCGTTGCCGGTCGGTCCGGTGGCGTTCTTCCTCTATCTTTTTGCGGGTATCGCCGAGACGAACCGTGTGCCTTTTGACCTGCCCGAGGCGGAGAGCGAGCTCGTGGCCGGGTATTTCACTGAGTACAGCGGCATCCGGTTCGCGCTGTTCTTCATGGCTGAATATATCAGCATGATGGTCGTGTCGCTGCTCGCGAGCATCATGTTCCTCGGGGGGTGGTTGCCGCTGCAGATCCTGCCGCACACGCTCGGCCATATTGCCCCGATCTCCTGGATAAACCACCTGCTGGCCGCGATTCCACCGACGATGTGGCTGCTTGCCAAGCTGTATTTCTTCATCTTCTTCTATATGTGGCTTCGGGCCACGCTCCCACGATACCGGTATGACCAGCTCATGATGCTCTCTTGGAAGTTCCTGCTGCCCCTGTCGCTCGGCACCCTGCTGGCGGCGGCGGGGATGAAGCAGATGGGATGGCTGTAAAATCAGTTCGGAGTTCAGAGTTCGGAGTGAGGAGTAAAGAACCATGAACAAAGTGACAAAACTGCTTAAGACGATCTTCCTGGTCGAGATAGCCCAGGGCTTGGCATTGACGTTCAAGACGATGCTGAAGCCGGCGGTCACCAGGCAGTACCCGGCGTTCAAGCGCAAGCCGATCCCCGGCTCGCGCGGTCTTCATGCCATGCGTCGGGACGAGGAGGGGAAGGCGGCTTGCATCGGGTGCGGCTTGTGTGAGGCGGTCTGTCCCGCCAAGGCCATAACCGTGGTCACCACCGAGGGGGCCGAGCACGAAAAGATCGTGACCTCCTATGAACTCGACCTGTTCCGGTGCGTTTTCTGCGGATTCTGTATCGATGCTTGTCCCGTGTCAGCGATCCTGATGACTCCCGAATTCGAGCTTGCCTGTTATTCCCGGAAGGACGCGTTCTACACCAGGGAACGGCTCGTTGAAGTGGGGGACAACTATATGGGCAGGAAGGCGGCAAAAAAACAATGATGAACAAGATCATATTCATTTACTTTGCCCTTGTCATTGTAGTATCAGCGGTCCTCACCATCACGCGCCGTAACCCGGTGCACAGCATCATGTTCATGCTGCTCCTCTTCTTCCATATTGCGGGGGTCTTTGTGCTGCTCCATGCCGAGTTCCTCGCCGCAGTTCAGCTCATTGTGTACGCCGGTGCCATCCTTATCCTTTATCTTTTTGTGGTTATGCTCTTGAATGTGGACAAGGAAAGTTCCGCTGCCCGGGCGAACCGGTTCTGGCCCTGGATGATCGCATTCGGTTTGCTGCTTGCGGGAGAGATCATGCTGTTGATCTCGCGCGGCGTGTTCCCGGCGGAGACCGGTCAATCCATGTCGCTTGCCGGCACGGGCGTCAAGGAACTGGGCATCGTACTCTACCAGAAGTATCTGATCCCGTTCGAAATTGCGTCAGTCATTCTTCTCGTCGGGCTGGTCGGGGCGGTCATGCTGGCGAAGAGAAAAGAGTCTTAAGAATCGAAAGAGTCTAAAGAGCGCATAGATTTGGCTGGTTTTTCATCAACTCATTAGACTCTACAAACTCTAAAAACTCAATAGACTGAATGCTGGAGGTTTTATGATTCCCCTGTCCTGGTATATTATGCTGAGCGCAGTGCTGTTCACCATCGGTGTGGTCGGCGTGCTTACCCGGCGCAATATATTCATCATTCTCATGTCCATCGAGCTTATGCTGAACGCGGCGAACATCAACCTGGTTGCTTTTTCACACTACCTTCAGTCGCTCACCGGCCAGGTGTTCGTGATCTTCGTCATCACCGTGGCGGCGGCAGAGGCTGCCGTGGCGCTTGCAATCATCATCCTCATCTCGCGGAATCGCGGGACTGTGTACGCGGATGAGTTTACAATCATGAAAGGCTAAAATAGTCTATCGAGTTCATTGAGTCTGTAGAGTTTATAGAGTGAACACCAAAGTCTCGGATTCATCGACTCAATGAACTCAATAAACTCCATAAACTCAATAGACTGCTTTTGGGAGATATTATGCTTAAATACGCGCTCATCCCGTTGCTTCCGTTCGCCGGCTTTTTGGTCGCGGGTCTGTTCGGTAAATACCTGAAGGAAAGGTCCGCCTACTTCCCCATTGCGGGAGTTATCGGCGCATTCCTCCTGTCCGTGAACGCGTTGTTCGATGTAGTAGGCGGCTCGATAATCAACGAGAACCTTTACTCCTGGATATCCATTGGGACCTTCCAGGTGAACGTGGGATTTCAGATCGATCAGCTTACCGCGGTGATGCTGCTTGTCGTGACCACGCTCAGTTCGCTTATCCATATCTACTCCGTTGGCTACATGCACGGGGACAAGGGATATCCCCGGTTCTTCGCCTACCTGGCGCTTTTTACGTTTTTCATGCTGGTGCTGGTGATGGCCAATAATTTTCTGCTCATGTTCGTCGGCTGGGAGGGCGTCGGCCTCTGCTCTTACCTGCTGATCGGCTTCTGGTACGAGAAAAAATCGGCCTCAGACGCCGGCATTAAGGCCTTTGTCGTGAACCGCGTTGGTGACTTCGGGTTCGTTCTCGCCGTGCTGCTCATTTTTATTACCTTCGGGACCCTGGATTTTTCGGAGGTCTTTGCCGCCGTGCCAACGTCCGTCGGGATCGCCACGTACCACCTCTTCGGCGGTGATATCAGCGTCATAACACTCATCGCGCTCCTCTTGTTCCTCGGCGCAACGGGCAAGTCGGCGCAGCTGCCGCTCTACGTCTGGCTGCCCGATGCCATGGAAGGTCCGACGCCGGTCAGCGCGCTGATCCATGCGGCGACCATGGTAACCGCCGGCGTGTTCATGATCGCGCGTTGCGCGCCGATCTTCTCGCTCTCTCCGACCGCCATGAACACCGTGGCGATCGTCGGCGGCCTGACCGCGGTCTTTGCGGCGACCATCGGCCTGGTGCAGAACGACATCAAGCGCGTGATCGCCTATTCCACGATCAGCCAGCTCGGGTACATGTTCCTTGCTTTGGGGGTCGGCGCCTTCTCGGCCGGGATCTTCCATCTTACGACGCACGCCTTCTTCAAAGGCCTCCTGTTCCTGGCCTCGGGCAGCGTCATTCACGCACTATCCGGCGAGCAGGACATGCGCAAGATGGGCGCGCTCGGATCCAAGATAAAGATCACCCACCTCGTTTTCATCATCGGCTCGCTTGCGCTCGCCGGCATCTTCCCGTTTGCGGGTTTTTTCAGCAAGGACGAGATACTCTGGAGCGCCTACAATGCATCGCCGATCGGGCGGGCGCTCTGGGTGCTCGGCGTGGTCGCCGCGTTCATGACCGCGTTCTACTCGTTCAGGCTGATCTATCTTACCTTCTACGGCAAATCACGGGTCAGCCACGAGGCAATGCACCATGTGCATGAATCTCCAAAGGTGATGACCGTGCCGCTCATGATCCTCGCATTTTTTTCTGTGGTCATCGGATGGATCGGCATACCGGGAGCGATCATCCCGAATGCGAACCTGTTTGGTGATTTTCTTGCGCCGCTCTTTCCCCATGCCGTACATGCGGGGGAGGAAAGCCACTGGCTCGAGCTTGGGCTGATGTTCTTTTCGGTCATTGTTGCGCTTGGAGGCATCAGACTCGCCTACTCGATGTACGTGAAAAACACCTCGGCCCCCGACCGCATTGCGGAAAAATTCAAAGGGGCCTATACCCTGCTGCTGAACAAATACTATGTTGACGAGATCTATAATGCCGTCTTTGTGAACGGCGTGGTCCATAAGACGGCGAAGTTCCTCTACACGGTAGGAGATGTCAAGATCATTGATGGTCTTATCAACGGATTGGCAAACGCTATCGGCAGAATGAGCCAGAACGGCAGGAAGCTCCAGACGGGCTCTGTGCAGCAGTATGCCTTCACCATGGGTCTTGGCCTCGTGCTCCTGATCGGATTGTATTATATATTACAATAAGTACAAGGTTCGAAGTAAAGAGTACACCGTACAAGGTAAAATCGAGAAGGAGCGGCTTTATTCAATTTGCAGCAGCTCTGTACTCAGTACGGTGTATCTGGTTCTCTGCTTTCATTAAGGAGTAACAAACATGCTCGAAATTAATCTTCATCAGCTCGACTATCCGCTGCTGAGCCTTATGATCTTCATCCCGGTGCTCGGTTCATTCCTCCTGCTGTTCATCCGGAATGCGGCCGCGGTTCGCTGGATCGCGCTCGCCTTTTCGATCGTCGAGCTCTTTTTGTGTCTTCCGCTCCTCCTGAATTTCGACGGCTCCACGGCGAACATGCAGTTCGGCGAGAGCCTGTCCTGGATCGCGGCATGGAATATCAACTACCGGCTCGGCGTTGACGGCATCAGCATTCTGTTCGTCGCGCTGACCACGCTTCTCACTACGATCTCCATCATGGTGTCCTGGACGGCCATTCAGGACCGCGTGAGGGAATTCATGATCGCGATGCTGTTCCTGGAGTCGGCGATCATCGGTGTGTTCATGTCACTCGACCTGTTCCTCTTCTACCTGTTCTGGGAAGCGATGCTGATCCCCATGTACCTTCTGATCGGCGTGTGGGGCGGCCCGAACCGGCTGTATGCGGCAATCAAGTTCTTTCTCTACACGCTGGTCGGAAGCGTGCTCATGCTGATCGCGATCATTGCGGTGTACTTTGCCGCGGGCCATACCTTTGACGTGCTTGCGATCATGAACCACAAGTTCACCCCTGCATTCCAGTTCTGGGCATTCGCGGCTTTCTTCGCGGCGTTCGCGGTAAAAGTGCCGATGTTCCCGGTCCACACCTGGCTGCCCGACGCCCACGTGGAGGCGCCGACGGCAGGCAGTATCATCCTGGCCGGGATCCTCATCAAAATGGGTGCTTACGGTTTCCTCCGGTTCTCACTGCCTTTTTTCCCGGATGCGGCCATCGCCTGGACACCGGCGATCATGGTATTGTCAGTGATCGGCATTATCTACGGCGCCTACATGGCCTTTGCGCAGACGGATTTCAAAAAACTGATCGCCTATTCGAGCGTGAGCCACATGGGTTTTGTCACACTCGGCATCTTCGCGCTGAACCTCCAGGGCATGGAGGGCGGCATTCTCCAGATGCTGAACCACGGCGTTTCCACCGGTGCGCTGTTCCTTGCCGTGGGCATCATCTATGAGCGCACGCACACCAGGCTGCTCGCCGACTATGGCGGCATTGCGGCAAAGGTGCCTGTCTATGCCACGTTCCTGCTGATCATTACCCTTTCCTCCATCGGCCTGCCCGGCACGAACGGCTTCATCGGCGAGTTCTCCATCCTGCTCGGCGCGTTCCTGCATTACAAGCCCTATGCCGTGGTCGCCTCGCTCGGCATCATCCTGGGCGCGGGGTATATGCTCTGGCTGTACCAGCGGGTCGCTTTCGGCAAGATAACCAATCCGCACAATGAACACCTCGCGGATATGAACACGCGTGAGATTGTCGCGGCGCTTCCGCTCGTTGCCTTGGTGTTCATCGTCGGCCTGTACCCGAACGCTGCCTTCGGGGTCATGCACGTTTCGGTGGCGAACCTGCTTCAGCACGTGAATGCCAAAATGCAGTCAGCTCCGGCGATGTCGCAGGTGCTCGGCACGCTTATAGGAAATTAAGGTCAAGGAGAACCCGATGTCCAGCATGTATCAGCAATTTCAACAAATCATCCTCCCGATAATTCCCGAGCTTGTCGTGATCACCGTGGCGCTTCTGGTGCTCGTCCTCGATTTTTTTGTGGACAAGGAGCACAAGAACCTTCTTGGCTGGTTCAGCCTGGGCGGCATCATCATCGCCGCGTATGTGAGCGCTGAGTTAATGACGATGAGCGGGTCTTTCTTTGACGGCACATTCCTTCTCGATCCCTTTTCCACGTACTTCAAGTTCGTCTTCTATATTGCCTGCGGCCTCGGCATCCTGCTTTCCATCAACTATCTGAAGATCGAGGAGATCCATCGCGGCGAATATTACGCCCTGATGCTCTTTGCCACGAGCGGGATGATGATGATGGCGTCGGCGGGCGACCTTATCACCGTGTATCTCGGCTTGGAGCTCATGGCCCTCTCTCTCTATATCCTGGCGGGTTTTATGCGCAGGGACAGCCGGTCGAACGAAGCAGCCATCAAGTACCTGGTCCTCGGCGCCTTCTCGTCGGGCATCATGCTATACGGCATGTCACTTCTGTACGGGCTTTCGGGGACCACAAAACTCCCGGGGATCCTCGCGTTCCTGCATGGTGCTGACCTCACGAATCCAGTCCTCTTCCTGTCCATGATCATGCTGATCGTGAGCTTCGGGTTCAAAGTTGCCGCAGTACCGTTCCATATGTGGGTCCCCGATGTGTACGAAGGGGCGCCAACGCCGGTTACGGCGTTCATGTCCGCGGGGCCCAAGGTCGCCGGCTTTGCCGTCCTGCTCCGGATATTTCTCTACACGCTCGAACCTCTGCACGGACATTCTACCGCGATCCTCGCCGGCCTTGCCGTGCTGACCATGGCGGTGGGGAATATCCTGGCACTGTCCCAGACGAACATCAAGCGCATGCTGGCCTATTCGTCCATCGCCCATGCCGGGTACGCCCTGGTCGGCCTTGCCGCGGGCGGGCCGGAAGGCGCCGCGAGCGTAATGCTGTATGTCTGTATCTACGCGCTCATGAACATGGGTGCTTTCGGAGTGGTGATCATGCTCCGGAAGGCGGGCGAGCGGGGCGAGGAAATAGCAGATTTCGCGGGTCTGGGCAAGACCAACAAGACCGCGGCATTCCTCATGCTCATCTTCATGTTCTCGCTGACGGGTATACCGCCCCTTGCCGGGTTCGTGGGCAAGTTCTACATTTTTAAATCCGCCGTGCAGGCGGGCCTTGTCTGGCTTGCCGTCGTAGGCGTAATGTTCTCGGCCATCAGCGCCTACTTCTATCTCCGGGTCATCATGGTAATGTACATGAGCGAGCCGAAGGCCCCCATCGAACTCTCAACCGCTCCGTCCCTCGCGCTCGCGCTTGCGATCTCTGCGACCGCCGTGATCGTCATCGGTGTGTACCCGACGAACCTCCTGAACTTCGCGCGTGCCTCGATCGTGGGGATCATGTAGCATTATCTCTTCTCTTATCTATCGATGCATACAAGGGTCAGGCTATATGCCTGGCCTTTTTTGTGCTTTCTTCTCGGGTGGTTCCTGTCGTAGCAACTCAGTGAGAAGCCGACAATAAACATATTCTTCTGAAACTTATTGTCTGTAATCTTCAATTTATGATATATTTGTTCGGGGTAAGCTTTTTCTAGTTTATCGCACTGACGTTCAGGCGATTCGAGCGCCAAAGTTCAACCGATATTCTGCAAGCTCTGCATATTCACAAAATTTAATATGAGATCCCCATCATGAAAATTGATTGTTATCTGTCGCCGCGTTACCGTTCAGAAGAAGATCTGCGAAAAAACATCACTTTTGCTTTGTTAAGTGAAAAGGTCCAGGCAGAGGTGAATTTTCACCGGATCAATGACGACAATGCTATGTCCCTTGGGCTGAAAGGATCGCCCTCGGTATTTATTGATGGGATGGAACTTCAGCCTCTGAGGAAGACAGGATTTTCCTGAAGATTGTTCATCGATGAGTCTGGAAGACTCGCCGATACGCCCTCTGTGGTAACAATTCGGGTCGCGATCAGAGAAGTTCTGCATTCGCATTCTCGACCCAAATAAATCACGATAAAAATAATGACACCTGAGATCACGCTTCAAAAAGCATTCAGCTGGACTCATATTGCAAAAATTGCCATCTTATGATTTGTCTCATAATCCTCCCGCCCGCCCCGTGATATACTACCTGCTATGCGACCTGAGATAAAAGGCTATATTCTTAAAGAGTATGGCGCCTGGAGTGTCCTGATCATCGTTTCCCTGATCGGAGTGGGTGTAAGCCGTGCATACTCCTGGACCCTGATCCCGCTTTCCCTCGCCCTCGGTCTGTTGATCAATTCCAAACAGGCCTACATGAAATGGATAAGGCGGACAGAGGACAAAACATCCCTCGCGATCTATCTTGGGCAGATCGTCGGTGCCGCGGTAATTTTGCTTGCAGTCTTCAGCACGAACATCCCGAGGTTGCTGCCCCTCCTGGTCGTTCCCGGCACTTATCTCTTGATGAGCAAACTCGCAGGCGAGCACTTCATCCTCACCGAGGTGCTGGGATTTGCCCTCCTCAGCCTGGCGGCCGTCCTGGTAAAATTCCTGCTGACAGACCATCTGGACCTTCGGCTTTTTCTGGGCGTGGCACTGTATTTCACAGCCAATGTGTTTAAGGTCAAGACCCTGCTGCTCAGAAAAATGCAGTACCGGGTCCTGACGGTCCTGTATGCCGCCTTCGCTGTCTTTGTCTATTGGCGGATGCAGATCCCGATCATCGTCCTCCTGCCATTGACTGACAATATTATTGCCGCATCCACACTCTATAAGGTCAAGCTTCAGACTGTCGGCTGGATAGAAGTTGCCAAAAGCCTTCTGTTCCTGGGCTTGTTCATCGCTTACTACTAAGTGGTCCTGTTCGTAAGTTTTGCTGACGTTTTGGCGGCCTTTTGAATCTCTTTATTGTATGTCATTCACGAGGATTTAATCGGGAATATGTTTTCTTGCATGAATAGGCGCTTTAAATTTACCGGTTATAACTCATACCAGATCCCCGATAGAGACATTCGGGGATGACGAATAATAATACTTCATCGTATTTATGAATTTTGTGTCCTCAGGGCGTTATCAGAGCTTTCAGAGCATTATCAGACAGGATATTTTCCCCTCAACAGTGGTAATATGTATAAACGAGGGGAAATTGTCTATGAGAATACCTGAAAATAAACTGTCTCCCAACGCCTTGACCGTCCTCAGCCACCGGTACCTCAAAAGGGACGAGCACAACAACGTGGTGGAGTCGCCTGAGGAAATGTTTCGCAGGGTGGCGAACAACATCGCCCAGGCCGACCTCCTGTATGATGGTCATGCGGACCTGCACAAAACCGAGAGCGAATTTAACCGCATCCTTTCGAGCCTCGAATTTCTCCCCAATTCTCCGACCCTGATGAACGCCGGGCGTCCGCTCCAGCAACTCGCGGCCTGCTTCGTGCTCCCGGTGGAAGATTCTCTTGAATCCATCTTTGATGCGGTCAAGGAAACAGCCCTGATCCATCAGAGCGGCGGGGGTACAGGGTTCTCCTTCTCCAATCTGCGGCCCAAGGACGATACCGTGCGCAGCACCAGCGGGGCGGCGAGCGGCCCGGTCTCGTTCATGCGGGTGTTCAACATGGCAACCGAAGTGATCAAACAGGGAGGCACCCGGCGGGGCGCGAATATGGGCATCCTGCGCGTGGACCATCCGGACATCATCGAGTTCATCTCCTGCAAGGTTGACAACCGGGAGCTTTCGAACTTCAACATATCGGTGGCAGTGAATGAGGATTTCATGCGGTCCGTGGAATCGGACGGTGATCTGCCCCTGGTGAACCCGCATAACCAGGTCGTGGTCAAAACGCTCAAGGCCCGAGATGTCTTCGAAAAGATCGTGGAAATGGCGTGGAAGACCGGTGACCCCGGCCTGGTGTTCTTCGACCGGATCAACCGCGACAACCCGACGCCGCTTCTGGGCGAGATGGAGAGCACCAACCCCTGCGGCGAACAGCCGCTGCTGCCTTATGAGCCCTGCAACCTCGGTTCGATCAATCTCGCACTGATGCTGAACGAGACGAACGGAAGATACGAGATCGATTGGGACAAACTAAAGAAAACCGTACGGACCGCCGTGCATTTTTTGGACAATGTGATCGATATGAGCCGTTATCCGCTCGACCAGATAGACCGAATGGCAAAGGGCAACCGCAAGATCGGCCTTGGGGTGATGGGCTTCGCGGACATGCTTGTCAGGCTCGGTATCCCCTACGACTCCGAAGAGGCTGTCAATACCGGCGAACGGATCATGCAGTTCCTCAAGACCGAGGGAAGGGAAAGGTCCGAAGAGCTTGCACGCGAGCGCGGCGTGTTCCCGCACTATCCGGGAAGCAAGTACGACCGCGAGCACGGCCCAAGACTCAGAAACGCGACCGTGACGACGGTTGCCCCGACGGGAACACTGTCCATCATAGCGGGCTGTTCAAGCGGGATCGAGCCGGTCTTTGCGCTGTCATTCATGCGCCATGTCCTCGGCAATATTGATCTGCCCGAGGTATATGCCCCGTTCATTGAAACGGCAAAGAAGCGGGGTTTTTATTCCGATCAACTTCTTATGCGCGTCACGGCCGGAGAATCCATACAGAGGATGAGTGAAGTCCCGCCTGACGTCAAGCGCTTATTCGTGACCGCCTTCGACATCGCGCCGGAGTCGCACGTTCGCATGCAGGCGGCATTCCAGCGCCATACTGACAACGCCGTATCGAAGACCATCAACTTCCCGCCCCAGGCGACCAGGGCGGATATCCGTCAGGCCTTCCTGCTTGCCTACCGGGAAGGGGTGAAAGGGATAACCATTTTCCGGAGCGGAAGCAAGGGTGAGCAGGTGCTCTCCTGCGCCGATCCATTGTACTGCTGAGGTCCGTATTATCCTGACATTGCAATTTGACAGGGACGGATCGGACATATCCGACTTAATCTGAGATTCATGCCGATTCCAGGATCATGAGCATCGTCCCTGGACCTCAAAACGGCTTCCGGGCGGCTGGGGCGCGCAATATTCCATCGGTTCATTGGTAAGCCTCGTGACCGCCCGTTCCGGGCGAAGCATCTCCAGCGTCTCCATCCTTGTTCGGGCGTACGTATTCGAGGAATCGAGCCTCAAGGCCAGATTGTATTGCGCCAGCGCCTTGACCACGAACCCCCTTTCTGCAAACAGGTCGGCGGCGCGAATATATTCCCTTATCGCCGCGCGAATCCGGTTGAGCTTCCGCCGGGCGTCGCCGATCCTTACCCTGATATGCGGGTCCTGGTCGATGACGAATAGTTTTTCCATTTCGATGATGGCGGCCCCCCAATCTGACCTATCGAGAAAGTGCTGAACATTTTCGACAATGATCGTTTTTTTCGAAGCCATGGCAACCTCCTCAAAAGAGAATTCGTAACGTAAGAACCAATCGCAGAGGCACGGAGAAAGGCTTGAGTTACACGATGTATTCTTCGCTGCTCCTCCCTGATAGAATCCTCGGGAAGGACCTCCATTCGGACAAAACAGAAGAGGACCTGGTGCTCGGTGCGATTGTCTGATCAATATCATGTTATGACTTAAAAACTACGAGAAGATACACCGGGCGCGTTATCGGACGATTACGATTTACTGCATAAATTATTCAGGACAAAGTTTTATTGCTTGAGCATGGAGAAAACAGAATGGCTTGCAGATGCGGAAAGGACGCGCCTGATTGAAAGGCACGCGGTCCCGTCTCATGGGTGCTTTTTTGTGATATGATTACATTCGTGGTTAATCAGCACGAGGTCTTTTATGGATCGTTCATGAACTTAAGGGCATGCAGGGCTTTTCACCTTCCCCGCACTCCTCCGTCAAGGGATGAGCAACAATTCTCTTCCCGGGGCCGGAGTTGGTCGGTGAAGAAGGTTTTCGGAATGAAGGCACTGTTCGCCGGGGGAACGTGTTCTGCACGGAGCGGGGTTGTTGATGCGGAATGGAACTTGATCGGAAAGGCAGGTGAACGCTAATGGGGACGATGGAGTCGATTCTTTCACGGAAGAGCATACGCCAATATACGCCAAAGCGGGTATCCCGGGAGGTGATCAACGAGATCCTGCATGCGGCGATGAGCGCTCCGTCGGCAGGGAATGAGCGGCCCTGGCACTTTATCGTTCTGACCGACCGGGCAATGCTCGATGAGATCCCGAAGTTCCACCCATATTCCGCAATGTTGAAGCAGGCAGGAGTTGCCATTCTCGTGTGCGGAGACGAAACGCTCGAGAAACACAAAGGGTACTGGGTGCTCGACTGCGCCGCGGCAACGGAGAACATGCTGCTCGCGGTCCACGCCAGGGGGCTCGGCGCGGTGTGGTGCGGTGTCTATCCCACTGAGGACCGGGTCAAGAACCTCCGGAGGCTCTTGAAATTGCCGGACCACATTGTACCTTTTTCGCTCATCCCGATCGGCTTTCCTGCCGAGGAAAAGAAGGCAGGGGACCGCTTCGACGGCTCGCGAGTCCACGAGAACCGCTGGTAAGATGAAAAGTATTTGCGCGAGTCATGGTTTCGTTAATGTCGAATTTAACCGCTGAGACGCAGAGGCTCAGAGAAAATCCTATCATTTTCCGATCTGCATTTCTCCGTGTCTCCGCGTCTCGGCGGTGAACAATGGAAGAGGGTACACCCAGACATTCGTGATATGGATCACAAAGTTGCCCGGGAGAATTATCAAGGTTCAAACGGCCCTTTCCCGTTGACATCATCCGGCTTGTATGCTATGTTAACGGCAATTAAACGGCGCTTGGGAACATTATCTGACGCATCACTTCGTACTTTTTTCGACAACAATTACAGAAGCACTCTCATATTGTCAAGGAGGATCATGATGAAGAACAAACGTTTTTTTTTGCTGGGTGTAATTGTATTGCTTAGCTTGTTTGCCTTGTGGGGCTGCCCCAAGAAGGCACAGGTGACCACTGCGCCGGAGACCCCGAAGGCAACGGAGCCTGTTGCCGAGCCGGCAGCGCCTCCTGTAATGAAAGAGGAACCGGCGGCGAAGCCGGCGATGAAAGAGGAAACCATGGAGCATGCAGCAGCGGGTCTGCAGCCCATCTACTTCGATTTCGACCGGTCCTTTGTTCGCAATGACGCCAGGGCCGTGATGGCGGCGAACGCGGAATGGCTCAAGGCCAATCCCAAAGTAAAGGTCAGGATCGAGGGGAATTGCGATGAACGCGGGACCAAGGAATACAACCAGGCCCTCGGCCAGCGACGCGCGGCAAGTGCAAAGAAGTATCTCGTCGATATGGGTATTTCCGCGAAACGGATCTCGCTCATCAGCTACGGAAAGGAAAAACCCGTCTGCGGTGAGGACAGTGAAGCCTGCTGGCAGAAAAACCGGAGAGACGATTTTATCGGAGTGACCGAGTAGGATAGAAATTATCATGAAACGGGGAAGGAAAATTCGACGGGACATCCTTGGATTTCCCTTCCTCGCTTTCCATGAGCGGAGCTGCCGACCCCCATTCATTTATCAGTCACTATTCGGAAAAAACACTATGACAACCAGGCTACTTCTTGCCATAACCAGCGGCTTGCTGCTGGCCGCATGCGTTCCTCAGGCGGAAATCGTAAAGATGAACACTGACATGTCCACGCAGCGTGAGGATACGAGGGCCACGAAGGATCAGATCCGGAATCTGCAGAAGCGCCTTGACTCCCTCAATGCGAACGTCAAGGGTACGGGCGACGTTGAGAGGTCGTTGGCCGATTACGGCGCGAGATCCGATCAGCTGGCCACGGACATCCAGATCCTCCAGGGCAAACTCGAGGAGAACAACTTCCATATCGCGGAGCTCGCGCAGAAACTTGATGATAAGAGCGTCAAAATTGCGGAGCTGTCCGCGCGGATCGAGGAGCTCGAGACAAAGATCAAACAGGTGAACGCCGGGACCTCGTCGACAGCGACCGTTCAGACCGGCACCGCGTCTGACAAGGACAAAAGGTCCGCCCCGAAGACCGTGGAACCTTCCGAGGCCTACCGCCAGGCAAAGAACGATTTCGATAAGGGAAATTTCGACCTGGCGCTCGCCGGCTTTCAAAATTACATTGCCCAGTTTCCCGACACCGGCCTTGCTGCCGCCTCCCAGTACTGGATCGGCGAGTGCTACTCCTCAAAAAAGGACTTCACCAAGGCAATCGAGGCCTTTGAATCGGTCATCAAATCTTATCCGAAAAGCGACAAGGTTCCCGGGGCCAAGCTCAAGATCGGCCTGTCCTATCTGAGCGCGAAGAACACTGAAAAGGCCAGGGAATATCTGAAAAAGGTCGTAAAAGAATATCATGGCACTACCGAGGCGGAGATTGCAGCGGACCGCTTGAGCAAGATCGGCAAGTAAAATGATTCAAAATGTTTATTAGGTCTTTGTATATCGGCACAAGTGAAACGCCTTAGCGCCCGGCCGTCCTTTCAATCTCTTTAAACATCCCGAATATAAAGCATGTCATCATCATGGCTGTAGCCGTTTGTCCTGGCTCTTGGATGCACGATGACGATAGTCCCTTCTAACCATGAACTTTGAATTTCTAATACGATAGCCATCATGTCGACAAAGGGTTTTGTCCAAAACAAAGGGGCCCGTCAAATCTGACGGACCCCTTGTTTGCTTATTTTATGTCATTTTCCGCTTTGTATTATGAATTAGCGGTATGGTGCAACACTACTTTGCCGTGCCTGACGATGCCGGAGCCGCTTCAGGCTTGTGTTTCTTGCCATGCCTTGCCTTCTTGACCTTTGCCGGGGCCTTCTGCGTAACTGGGGCCTTATCGGCTGCTGCCGGGGCATTTTCCTCAGCGAATGCGACACCGAGGGTCAGAGCAAATGCCATTGCCGTGAAAAGAGCGACGATCTTCTTCATAAATATCACCCCCTTTCTTTTTTGAATTGGTTACACACTGCCTGCTGCTTATTCGACTTTTCCTAAAATTAGACACAGACAACTGAGAATGGTTTAATGTCGACAAAAAAAAGTGCAACTTCATAGGGTATATTTATCGAGCTTAACCTGCAAGCGTGAAACCGCGTTTACGATCTGTCCTCTGTATGAAATGATACATCTCATGAAGCATGCGCTTCAGTTTATATAGTCTGTCAAAAGAAACTTCCTTTACAAGCTATCGAATTTACGGGGGAAATATCATTTCTCCATTTTGGCCCCTGACTTGCAATATCTCAGGGCAGTATTGGACAGAAATGGAAGATGTTTTTCATACCTGGCGTTGCGTGCAACAAAAGTAATGAAGAGCGATCATGTATCGCGTCCAATCATCTCAGGTGAAAGGGGTATAAATTCCATGAAAAGGTTCTCTCTTGTAACACTCGCAATAATCATGATCTCCGTCCTGGCGGTCGGGATATCATGGGGATATGAAACACAGAAGACAACGGCTGGGTTGACCGTGACGCTTTCGACCGGCAGTTACCCGCTGGTGAAGGGTGATAATGAGCTGAGCATAAAGGTCACTGACGGGTCGGGCAAGGCAGTAACGGATGCCAAGGTCGCGGTGCGTTTCCATATGCCGCCCATGCCTGGTATGGCGCCCATGTCTACTAAGACCGAGGCTATTCTCAAGGGTGATGTCTACCGGTTCAGTGCAAACCCTGCCATGGAAGGCACATGGAAGACCGAGGTCACCGTGGTGCGATCGGGAAAGTCCCCGGTAACCGCAATATTCAACCTTGACGCGCGGTAATCGGAATTAACCGTGAATGCGGGAAGAAGATATGCAAACTGACTGGTTGTCAAGCTGACTGGCCTGTTCGCTGTTGAGCCTGATAGAGGCTGGGCCTGATCGGATGCTATCGATATTATTGAACAGGGCGCAGTGCATAAGCACGAGCGCCCTTTTTTATGTTATAGTAAAGTGTATGAAAACCTGCAGCCTTTTCACCATGCAATACAGCGAAGTTTTCTCCCCGACGCTGAACATTTGTTAATTCGCTGATTTCCCTGTGCATTTACTCTGGTCTGCACTTTGCATCATTGCCACCCAGGAGGAAGCGATGCGTAGAATAATTATAAGCGTGATGATAGTAACGGGCATGTTGCTTCCCGCTCTAACGTGGGCAGATGACGCCGTCGTTACGCTTAAGGACCTGGAGCAGGAGGCACTTCTTAATAATCCAGAGATCCACATGGCGGACAAGAAGGCGGAGTCCGCTGATGATCGAAAATCGCTTGCTGCCGCCATGCCCGACCCGATGA
>JBARBN010000164.1:0-7239 GCA_049793155.1 Nitrospirota bacterium | reverse complement strand
AGAGAAGTTCCATCTTGCTAAAAATTATGAACGATGATAAGCTGAACGCGGATCGAAGCCGCTGACATGCCGATGCGGTTGCAAGCTAAAGCAGCAGGTGGTGGTGGGGTCCGGAGGAACAACTTTGGTTCGCGATGTATTGTAAGATCGCCGACACACCTCTGGGAAAGCACATACATCCTCTATGCTTCTTGTCCGAATAAATAGATTAGGCTCTACAAGGAGAAAATGAGTGGGCGCTGAGAAAAAAAACAGGAACGAGATCCTTTCCCGGATAGTTGCCGATCTCTTTGTGAAATCGCAAGGAGGCGAAGAGCTGTCATCCAAGATCCAGCATCTCCGCGATGAAATAAAAAAAGTGACCGAAAGTGAGGATACAATATTCGGGAAATTCCGCGGACTCGTAGAATCGTTCCGGGAAATCATTCCCGAGGAGAAACAGCGCTATCATGCCGCTATCCAGGCGTTGTCGACGACTTCGAAGCTCGACCAGCAAGAGATCGTTAAGGCCGTCAACAATCAGCTCGAGGAGCTTAAAATACTCGAGAAGGGTTTAATGCCGGGCCTCCCCGGCTGGCGCGACGAGTTTAAGATCATGGAAGCCAGATCGCGGGAGATGCGGGACGAAATATCGAAACTGCGTGAAAAAATAGGGCAGCTTGAGAGCGAAGAAAAAGGGATCCTTACTGGCATGTCGGCACGGAAAAAGGAAATGGAACTCGTCGAGAAGGCAGTGGGGGAACTCTTCACGGATTTGGGGGCGGAGATAACCTCTATCAAAAAAAAGGTTGCGGAATTTACTGCTGAAAGTGCGGCCTCTCAGCCAATCCCGCCCAAGGATCCTGTTAAAAGTGATATTTTCCCCAGCGAGGGAACGGGAGGCGGCGAGCGGAAAAGCGAAATCTCTGAGTCTCCTGTATCGCAGGATACGAAATGGCAGAAAAAATGTCCTATGTGCGGGGGTCGAATGGACTTCTACAGTCAGGAGGAAATGTGGCAGTGTTATTCCTGCGCATATGAAGAGCTAAAAAAGGATAAAGTTCAGGGTGAACACGAAGAAAAAAGTGACCCTGCGAACGCACCTCAACCCGCCTCGGATTCGAAGCCGAGTTCCGCCCCATCTCCGCTCCGTGCCGTCCATATGGGATCCCTGTCTTCCGACGAAGACCAGGAACCAAGAAAGGGATCATCACTGTCCATTAACCAGCCATCATCCAAAAAAAAGACCTGTCCGGTCTGCCATAAAAAAATGGATTGGTACCAGGAGGAGAAGGCCTGGCGGTGTCCCTTCTGCGACTACGAGAGAAGTATCTAAATAAGCAAATTACAATATCTTAGATAAGCTGATTTCATCCGCATGATAATAAGGGGGCGCAATGAAAACGTGGTTGACCCTCAAACCGGGGCAGCGGGGAACCAAAAGTCTGGCGGAAAAGTATGGCGATGCCCTGCTTTGTGTTCGCTTCCGATATGATGCTGAGTTGCGGCAGCGACTAAAGACGGTCGAGTTGATCGTTGAGAAGTCGGAATGGACACCGCCGCAGCCGCAATACGCGGCGAACGCTCTTGTTCCTCTGCGCATCAACGCGACCGACATGCCGATGCGGTTCCAAGCGAAAGCAGCAGACGAAAGGTGGAATCCGGAGAAAAAGCTCTGGTTCGTGAGGTATGGTAAAATTGTTGGAACACCTCTGGAAAAGCATATACAGATAGATGCTTCTTGATAGTCTGCGAAATGTGAAAAGCATATACCTATATATACATGTCATGCATCTACAGGTAGATGCATGTATATACCCGTAGATGCACGCATATATATGTAGATACAAGACTCCGTCCCTATAATAACTTGTTAAACGAATGAGATAAAATGGCAAAGCGCAAACTTGACCAATACAAAGCCAAGCTCTCGCCCGCCGAGATCGCAGCGGGAATGAATGCCGCTATTGCCAATGCCCGACGGCTTTGCGAAGACGCCAAGTTGCTGCTTGCTCAGTCTAAGTACCCGTCCGCATCATCTCTCGCGATTTTGTCTATTGAAGAATCTGGGAAGCTCTCCATCTTGCGAGCCCTCGCTCTTGCCCGTGACGAAAAAGAGCTGTCTGAGACCTGGCGGGAGTACCGATCTCACACACAAAAAAATAGGATGTGGCCTTTCCTCCAAATGGTCTTGCAGGGCGCACGGGGCCTTAACGATTTTCGTCCTCTCGTGGAAGACAGTGCGGAGCATCCATATCTACTAGACAACCTGAAACAACTGGGTTTCTACACGGACTGCCTTGGCGAGCGACATTGGTCGGTTCCCAACGATGTTATTGACAAAGACCTGGCAACGCAGATGATCCGCATTGCAGAATTGCATGTTCCGAAGCGGAACGTAAATGAAAGAGAAATAGAACTCTGGATTCTTCATGTTAAGCCTGTTTGGAAAGGGCCGATGGAGCATATGGAGGCGGCCGTTGCAGCATGGCATCGGCAGATGTGCGAAGAAGGTCTCATCCAGGATGATCCCGAAGGCATGGAGAGATTCATAATGAAGGGCAAATAATTTAACAATTCTAACCAAAAGCTCGACAGCGACGCGCTGTGCTTGCGCGTCAGCTTGTCGTTGGACTTAAATACGAGAGGGCGCACCATGTCTGAAATCTTCGGTTTCGATGCATTCTCCCCTAAAGAAATCGCTGCGCGGGTCCAAACAATCGGCGTGGTCAAGGCTCGCCTGCCGCTCATTCCCATGCTGATGCTGAGTGTGCTGGCCGGGGCCTTTATCGCCCTGGGTGCGCTCTACTTTGTGATTGTCAAATCTGACCCCTCCTTGGGCTTTGCCGCCAAACAGGTGCTCGGCGGCGTGACCTTCTCTTTGGGGCTGATTCTCGTGGTCGTCGCAGGTGCGGAGTTATTCACGGGAAATAATCTGTTGGCGATGGCCTGGGCTGATGGAAAGATCTCCACCCTCGAGCTGCTGCAGAACTGGGCAATTGTTTGCATCGGTAATTTTATTGGCGCAGCCGGACTTGCGCTCCTGGTTTTTCTCTCCCATCACCCTGAAATGAACAACGGAGAAATTGCACAAGAGTATCTCAGGATTGCCTCAGCCAAGGTCACTATGCCGTTCTGGACGGCCTTCTTTAAGGGCATCCTCTGTAATGTCCTGGTGTGCATGGCGGTGTGGATGGCGCTTGCCGGACGAAGCGTTATCGATAAGGCTGTGGCAATTGTATTTCCCATCTCTGCTTTTGTTGCAGCAGGCTTCGAACATAGCGTCGCCAATATGTTCTTTATCCCGCTTGCCATGCTGCTGCAGCACTTCGATAACATAGGAGCGAACTCCAATGCCATTACCTGGGTTGGTCTCTTTGGAAACCTGGTGCCGGTAATACTGGGCAATATTGTCGGCGGCAGTGTTCTGGTCGGATTAGTGTACCACCTCATCTATCGGCAAGAGCGGCAAAAAAAACCTGTGCCTAAAGACTCCTGATCAATTTGTTCGAGTGCGGGGAGAAAATACCACGATTTATTATATTTATTCTCCCTCTGTCTCCGCGTCTCCCGTCACCGTGTCGGTTTTATCATCTATCGGAGTTGTCTCATGACTGACCAATTCATATCCCTCTCATCCTGGCCGCAGGCGATCATGCATGTCGACGCCGACGCGTTCTTCGCTTCGTGCGAGCAGGCGATCCATCCGGAACTTAAAGGCAGGCCCGTGATCTGCGGCAAAGAGCGCGGCATTGTCGCCGCGGCGAGCTACGAGGCAAAGGCCCGGGGAGTCACTCGCGGGGTGCGGCTTTCGGACGTGAAGAAGATCTGTCCCGATGCGGTGATCCTTCCCTCCGATTACGAGACCTACAGTCTTTTTTCCGTTCGCATGTTCGAGATACTCAGGCGCTTTTCACCTGATGTCGAGGAGTACTCCATTGATGAGGCCTTTGTTGATCTGACCGGCCTCAGAAGGTCCTTTCACGGCTCGTATGAGGTGATCGCCGACACGATGCGCAAGACCATCGAGACGGAGCTGGGGATCACCGTATCGGCCGGGGTAAGCCTTTCCAAGGTCCTGGCCAAGATCGGATCAAAGCACAATAAACCGAACGGTCTCACCATGATCCCGGGGAGAGAGATCCATCTCTATCTGGAAAAGCTGCCCATTGAGAAGGTATGGGGCATAGGACCGAACACCGCGGCATTTCTTCACAAGCACGGGATCACGACCGCCTTGCAATTCGCCAGAAAAGAAGAAGGCTTCCTCGACAGATACCTGTCCAAACCCTACCGTGAGATCTGGCACGAGTTGAACGGCAGGAGCGTGTACCCCGTCACCACGGAGACAAAGAACAGCTACCAGTCGATAAGCAAGGTCAGGACCTTTACGCCGCCCTCCACGGATGAGGGTTTTGTCTTTGCCCAACTCTCCAAGAACCTGGAAAACGCATGCATCAAGGCGAGGAGGTACCGGCTTGCGGCCGCGCGGATCATTGTCTTTCTCAGGAAGCAGGATTTTACGAGCTGTGGCGTGGAACTTAAGTTGAGCCGGCCTACCGCCTATCCCGTGGAACTGTTCGGGCTCCTGCGCCAGGGCTTTGGGCAGGTATTCGAATCCCGGGCCTTATACCGCCAGACGGGGGTCGTTCTTTCCGGCCTGGTCGCGGAGAGCGGGATCCAGTTCGGCCTTTTCGATGATACAACAAAGATCGAGAAGATGGCCAGGGTCTACAGTGTCGTTGATGAGATCTCGGCAAAGTACGGGAAGCACACTATTCAGCACGCAGCGAGCCTGCCGACAAAGCTCCAGGCACAGCATGAAGGAGATCGGGGCGATGTGTCGCTGAGAAAGACGGACCTGTTTAAGGGAGAAAACAAACGACAGAGGCTGGGACTGCCCTTGCTGCATATGAAGGTGTAAGAGGTGAGCCGGAATTTTGCAAGATCTATAGAAACGGCATTTGCCACAGATCAAAGCGGATAAGAGTCAGATAAGATCGGATTTTCACCGGGAAAGCAGTCTTCCCTAGTGTGATGGTTACAACGAATATTGCCTCTATTTTAATCCGCTTTTATCATATGTTAAATCCGATTCTTCCGTGTCTAAATGATCTTGTTAGAATAATGCATCGTCAGGGCTTCACCTGCTCGACAAATCTCCCCCGATAGGTGGCATGGCCATCGCATTTTTCAAATATAAATTGGCAGATCCTGGTGCCTGGATATAACGCCAATGGTCCATGTCCCAAATTCACTATCTCCAGGACCTGATGGTTGGAGATGCCGGGGTGCATGAACCCGGCTGTCACATGAACAGCCAGTCCAAAACGCGCAAATCTGCTTCTCCCTTCAAGCCGTCCGGATAGATTGTCGGCAAGGGTGATCTTTTCTTTCGTGATCCCCAGGATCATCTCGCCCGGCTTGATGACGATGTAATCGCCGTCCTTTACGTGAACGCCCCTGGTAATATCCTGAAAATGAGAATCATTTCTTACATGATAGGTCTTTGATTGTTTTTTGAAGATCCTGAAATCATTACCGAGGGAAAGATCGATCGAACCAGGGCCGATCTGTGATCTGTCGAGCGGTTCGACAATTATCAATCTGTTTTTTAAAGCCTTCTCGATCTCTTTGCCGATCAACACGCTCATGGTATGTTAGCCCCTTCTGCAATTCTTTTTCCTAACCGTACAAGCCGCAACCAAAAAGCAAAAAACTAAAATGCATCTCTCGCAAAGCCGCAATGGCCTATGAAAGAAAAGCGGCCACTTAGGGAATCACGCCAAGAAAATCTTTAAGTCCTGGTTTTAAAAACAAAGGATGAGGCCTTCCTTTGCGACTTAGCGACTTTGCGCGAAATATTTGCCTGATGTATTATTTTTTGAAAGGCCTGCATGACCTGCAGGACTACTTCACCAGTTCCCCGTACTCGCCGGGTCTGCGGTTCTTGAGGAACCCCCAGGTCTCCGCGGCGGCAGCGCGCTCCGCGAGGTCGATATCGGCAAGAACGATCGCCTCCTTGCCGCCGGCAAGCTCGGATACCATCTCGCCCCAGGGGTCCACGCAGAAGCTCCTGCCGTAGAACGAAATATCGTCCTCCGGCCCGACACGGTTGACCCGGAAGATGAACATATTGTTGGCGAAGGCATTGGCGCTTATGGCCCTCTCCCAGAGGTTGTGCGTATTGAGCGACGCGGCTGTTGGCGCGAACACGATCTCGGCGCCTTTAAGAGCGAGGATCCGGCTGCCCTCGGGGAAGAGGTTGTCCCAGCAGATCTGGACGCCGATCCTGCCCTGCGACGTCTCGAACACGGGGATCCCGGAATCTCCGGGAGAAAAGTAGAATTGCTCACGGTACAGAGGTAGATCGGGAAGATGCAGTTTTCGATAGACGCCGAGCAGCTTGCCGCCATCAAACACCGCTGCGCTGTTATAATATGAGCCGCTGACAGCCTCGAAGAACGGGACGATGAGCACGGTCCCGGTCTTCTCGGAAACCTTCTGGAACCGGCCGAGCGTCTCGCCGAGAGAGCTGATTGCCCAGGAAAAGAGCGAATTGTTTTCTTGTTTCGGAAACCAGCCCGTAAGGAACAGCTCGGGATAGCAGATGACCCTGGCATCCTTTTCAGCCGCTACTTCGGCCATTTCCACGGCACGCTGGATATTCCGTTCGACTTCCTGACCAGCACTGATCTGTATACCGGCTATTCGCATAGAAGACCTCGTGTGCCATGGATGCTAAGACTACAGGATAAGCTCCATAATCTCTTTAAGCGGTTTTCGATTCCTTGCCGAAGGGTCCTCATCCGGCACGCCGATGGGCAGCAGCGCCGCAATGCATGTATTTTTGTCGTAACCCAATAACTTTTCGAACGCTTCTTGCGCCACGAGCGGTCCCGTCATCCAGCAGGAGCCGTAACCGAGCGCGTGGACCGCAAGGAGCATATTCTGGATGGCGGCAGAGACGCTCTGAAGTCCCGGCAAAGGCCGGAGCCTTTTGATGTCTTCGGCTGGATATCCCATCTTCGCCAGCAGCCGGTCCGTTCCGGCGTCATATCCTTTCATGAACACGGCGATCACGACCGGGGCATGTTCAAAAAAAGTATAAAAAGTGCCCCTGTATGCTGCGAGCCGCTGCGCCTGTTTTTCGTCCTCGGCAAACGGGATCATCCGGTCGACCATCTCCCGCACCGCATCGGCCATCTTGGCAAGAAGCGTCTTGTCCTTGATGACCACAAAGCTCCAGGGCTGGGTGTT
>JBARBN010000163.1:0-13760 GCA_049793155.1 Nitrospirota bacterium | reverse complement strand
ACCTATAACAGGGCTATCACCTATATCCCTTCATCGAGATTTACTGATGCCTTTATTCTCGTCGATCCGAAGAGCAGCGACGCGGTGCCCTTCATCAAGGAGCAGGTAGCGCGGCTTGGATACCTGGCGCTGACGAAAGACGAATTTATCCAGAAGACTTCCACGTTTTACAAATATCAGACAGGTCTCGGAACCAATGTGCTCATCATGACGGTTATCAGTTTCATCGTGGGCTTATCCATTTCAGGCCAGACCTTTTATACGTTCATCCTGGAGAACCTGGAAAAATTCGGAGCATTAAAAGCGATCGGTGCAAAGGGGAAGGAACTGGTCCTGATGATCCTGTTTCAGGCGACCTTTACCTCTCTTACAGGGTATGGCTTAGGCATCGGCCTCGCCTCCCTTCTGATGACGATCGCAAAGCTCAGGCTGCCGAGCTACGCGGCCATGATAACGTACGGCAATCTCGGTTTCGCCTTTGCCATGGTCGTGATCATTGCCGCTATTTCAAGCTATATCGGCGTTAGGAAGGTGCTCAAGATAGAGCCCTTCGATATTTTCAGAGGATAATATGGCGGATTTGGCGGTAAAAGCCCATGAACTGGTCAAATGGTTCGGCGAAGGAGAAGCAAAGACGTATGCCGTCAGAAGCGTCAGTTTTGAAGCCGTGTTCGGGGAAATGTTTTACATCGAGGGGCCCTCGGGAAGCGGTAAAACAACTTTATTGAGTCTGATCTCGGGAATTCTGAGACCGAATTCGGGCTCGGTGCTGGTCGACGACAAGGATATCTGGAATATGACCGGCGACCAGATTGCCGATTTCAGGTTGAACAAGGTTGGATTCGTTTTTCAGGATTACCACCTCTTTCCGCGGCTGACAACGGTCGAAAACGTGGCTATCCCTCTTATCCTGAAACGGCGTGACTGGAATGAAGCCATAAATGAGGCAATGGAGTATCTTGACATCGTGGGGATAAAGAACCGCGCGAATCTCCAGCCAGTCAAATTGAGCGGCGGGGAGCAGCAACGGGTGGCCATTGCCCGGGCAATCGCGAGCCGCCCCGATATCCTGATATTCGACGAGCCGACTGCATCGCTGGATGGTGATACGGGGAGAAAAATCTTGGAATTCGTCAAGAAAAATATCCTGAATGAAAAGCGATGCATCATCATTGTTACGCACGACAGCAGGATATTCGAATACGCCGACAGGATCATGAAAATGGAGGACGGTAAAATCCTTGGCATCGAAAAAGGAGGCACCCGTGAGGAATAAGATCATATTCATAGCTGCGATCATAGGCCTGCTGATCGGCATCGTGGCCTCCTATATATCCGGCATAGAGAAAAAGCCCCAGCCCCCGGCGTTCAACCCGGCATCCAATCCCTATACAAAGGGCATCTATGCAGAAGGCATCGTTGAAAGTTATCAGCAAAACGGCGCAAACATTAATATCTATCCCGAGGTACCGGGGACGATCAAACAAATCATGGTTTCCGAGGGAGATATCATAAAAAAAGGCGTTCCCCTGATCCTGCTCGACGATTCCGTCCAAAGGGCGACTGTCGGGCAGCAGAACGCGCTGGTGGAGTTCGCGACCGCAAGTCTCAAAAGCTCAGAGGACCAGCTGGACAAACAAAGGAAATCATACGACATGGACCCGAGGTCCGTGAGCAAGAACGACCTGGATAACGCGCAAAACGCGGTCAACGTGGCAAAGGCAAATGTGGAAGTAATGCGGAAACAGTACGAACTCGCCCAAGCACTGCTGGCAAAGTACACTCTCAAGGCGCCCATAGACGGCGCGATCCTATCGATCAATGCCGCGGTCGGCAGTTACGTATCCGCGCAAGGTTCGTACGATACCTATACGCAGGGCTTTACCCCCGTTCTTGTCATGGGCAGTTCGCACCCCTTTATCGCGGTCAGATGCTATATCGACGAAATACTCATTTCCAGACTGCCTCAAGCGTCGCAAATGCACGCGCAAATGTTTATTCGAGGCACGAATATCAGCATTCCTCTTGAATTCGTGCGGGTGCAGCCTTATGTATCGCCTAAAGTTGAATTATCGAGTCAAAGGACTGAGAAAGTTGATGTAAGAGTATTGCCGGTAATATTCAGGCTCGAGAGGCCAAAAGATTTTACTGTTTATCCAGGTCAGTTGGTCGATGTCTATATCGGGGAAACAGGGCAAGTAACAAGAACTACCAGCACTCAACAATGACCGCAAGAAACTTTATCGGGGAAAGGTCAATGTCATTGTATCGACAAAATCCGGCAAACTGCTCGGAAACGCGGAGACCGATCAAGAGAGCGGTGAGGCCAGCGCTCAAGGGGCTGTGCGCCGCATTGCTGTGCTGTATGTACAGTTGCGCAGTGGGTCCAAATTTTGAGCGTCCCAAACCGCCGTCAATCGAGCGTTACACAACCGGGCCGACGACGACCACGACGATACCTGCGGACGGCAGGGAGCAGCGCTTTGAATCATGCGCCGGGATTGCTGCCGACTGGTGGCGGCTGTTTAATTCCCCCAAGCTCGACGCAGTCGTAAAGGATGCGCTCGAGAATAACCAAAACCTGCATGCGGCTCAGGCCAGTCTGCACCAAAGCCAGAATATCCTCCGCGCGGGCTATGGTGTGTTTTATCCCCAATTGAATGCCGGTTTCGAAGCAGCGCGCCAAAAGACCACTTCAGCCGCCACGGGAGGGAATATCCCGAGCAGCATCTTTAATCTGTTCACCCTGTCGGCCACGGTCAGCTATGCCCTCGATGTTTTCGGCGGGGAACGCCGCACCGTGGAAAGTCTCGGCGCCCAGGTGGATTTTCAACATGCTGCGGTGTTGGCCGCATACATAACCCTATCCGGCAATGTTGTTAATGCCATGATCGCGAAGGCGGGCTATCAAGAACAGATCAAAGCGACGGAGAAGATCATCAGCTTCCAGCGCGATCAAATAAAAATCACCGACGCGCAGGCGCAGGCCGGCTTAATCCCCTACGCGAACTTGCTAAGCCTCCAAAGCCAGCTGGCCGCACTTGAAGCAACGCTCCCTCCTCTCCGGCAAAAACTCAGCCAGACCGAGCACCTGCTTGCCACGCTGGCAGGCCGCGCACCGGCCGAGTGGGCTCCTCAGCAGGTCGAATTATCCGATCTGACACTGCCCGGCGAACTGCCGATAACGCTGCCCTCCGGGCTCGTTCGCCAGCGTCCCGACATTCTCGCGGCCGAGGCACAGCTCCATAGCGCCAGCGCCGAAATTGGAGTTGCCACGGCTGCATTGTTCCCCAGCTTTTCGTTGAACGGAGCCTACGGTGTCGGAACCAATACTTCCAATAACCTCTTTAAAAGTAACAGCAACTTCTGGAATCTGGGTGCAAATATAAGCGCCCCGCTGTTCCGGGGCGGCACGTTGTGGTACGGACGGCAGTCTGCACTTGACGCCTATCAAGTCTGTTCGGCAAATTACCGCCAGACAGTTCTTGGCGCATTTGCCCAGGTAGCCGATACCCTGCGGGGTCTGGAACACGACGCAGAGTTGGTGCAGGCACAGTCTCGGGCGCTCAGTGCATCAGAGGAAGCGCAGCGGCTGATCCTGTCAAATTACCAGGCGGGCACGGCAAACTATGTCCAGGTCCTCATCGCGAACGGCCAGTACCAACAGGCGAAGATCAGCTATATCCAGGCAGAGGCCCAGCGCTTTCAGGACACGGTTGCCCTTTTTGTTGCCTTGGGCGGAGGCTGGTGGAACAGTGAAAAAAATGTTATGGACACCGACTCAAGCAAATACAGATAGAACTGTTCACGTAAAATAAGTCCTTCCGTGGCTTCCTAGGGCGCACACAGGTCGACAAAACGCTGGAAAGCAAGATGATCCCCATCAACCCAGTCGCCCTGTGTTATCGATATTAAGCCGGATTTATGTTAGTTTGAGAAAAGGGATTCGTTCAGGTCATTTCATTGGTGAAAAACAAAAGGAGTAATAAAACATGAAAAAATTGTTTGTAATAACACCTATGGTATTGTGTGCCCTTGTTTTAATACCTGCAGGCATCGACGCGCAAACCTCCGGGCAAGCGGCTGGAGAGCAACCCCCTATTGCACAGCCATTGGTCCGGGAAGGAGATTTAGCAGTCAAGCTTGTTGACGCTCTTAAGCTGGGGAAAACTGCCGATGAGACTGAAGCTGAGAGTTTGCTCGGGAATGCCGGCATCATACCCCGGAACGGGTGGATCGCCGATTATCCGGTTACGCCTGACGTTATCGGCGAGTTGTCGCAATCAATAAACGATGCGGCTGAATCCAAAAGCCTGAAAATGGGGAAAGGTGAAGCGTTGCAGGTATTTCAGAATGTTACTGCCGGGGACAACTTGGCTGTCAGGGGTGGTACTTCCGGAGAGACGGCCCAGAACGCTCCGGGTAATATCACCGCTCCTACTAATACCATGATCAACAACTATTATTATGAGCAAGGTCCGCCAGCTGTGACCTACTACGCCCCTCCTCAGGATTACGTTTACTTATATACCTGGGTCCCCTATCCCTTCTGGGGATGGAATTTCTGGTTTCCAGGATTCTACATCCTGGGTGATTTCCACAGGGTTGTCCATGTTCATGACAGGGTGGAGGTTGTCTCCAATCATTTTGTTGATTACCGCACAAACAGGGTTGTTCGAATCGATCCACTGAGCAGATTCAATGGAAGGACCTTTGCAGGCATCGGCGCACCACACGATGCAAAACGTTTCATTTCTCCCGGAGTTCGTGGAGGGAATGAAAGAATATTTAGAGGCTCTCGTGAAAGGGCAATGACAAGGGGCAGGAGAACTTCCCGGTCGTCTTCCCGTGGAGGCAGGGAAGACCGTCAACCCTCCGGCGAGAGAAGATGACACCTGCAGGGTAGACCATCAGTCGGAAAAAAGAAATATCATGGGGATATTGATAAATGGGTATCGATACCTATTTAAAAGGGAAATCAAAAACGAGTCTAATGACCGTTGGTATCGCACTTACCCTGCTAGTTGGTGTTGCCGATTACATTACCGGAAGCGAAATAAGAATAGATGTTTTCTATTTACTCCCAATATCATTTGCTGTGTGGTATATAAATAAGAAAGCCGGGATTATTATTTCAATGCTGTCTATCTTGTCGATTATCATGTCAGATCATTTATCAGATCCAAATTATCATATTCATATTATCGATTTGTGGAATTTAGCCATGATTTTAGTTTTTTTCATTGTGGTATCTTTAGCATTGTCAAAATTACGGACTATATTATACGAACAAAGACAGCTGTCATTAAAACTAGAAGATGCTCTTCATGATCTTAAAACAACCAACGAGTCTCTTGAAGCCTTTTCCTACTCGGTGTCTCATGATCTGACAGCTTTTCTGTGGCGCATTGGAAGTTATGCTGAAATGCTTGCCGAAAAATATTCCGATAGGCTCGATGATGCGGGCAAAGATTACCTCCAGCGCGTGTGTTCTAACGCCACAAGAATGAAGGATCTTATTGATGCTTTGCTTAAATTGTCACGTCATGCTTGCGGCAATCTGAACCGCTCCAGAGTGGACCTGACAGCCATGGTGAGAAGTACAATAGAAGAGATTGCAAAAAGCCTGCCTGGCCGCCAGGTAGAGATTGCTACGGCAAATGGGGTAACCGCTGACGGTGACCCGGCGTTGCTTCAGATGATAATCTCCAACCTCCTGGAAAATGCCTGGAAATTCACCAGGCATAGGCCTCTCTCAAAGATAGAATTTGGCTTGACGAATATTGACGGGAAGGATGTTTATTTCGTCAGGGATAATGGCGCGGGTTTCAGCATGGAGAATGCGTCAAAATTGTTCAAGCCGTTCCAGCGATTGCATTCTCAATCCGAATTCCCGGGCTTTGGTATCGGCCTCGCGACAGTACAGCGAATAATTCATCGTCACGGTGGCCGGATATGGGCCGAGGGTGAAGTAAATAAAGGAGCGACTTTCTATTTTACACTTTAAACCGCAAAAGCGCGCCGGCGCACAAACCTGACCCATCTCATCAGAATAGAGCATTGACAACGGCGATGGAACGATGTTATCATCGCGCTCGACTTTACCACTCGTCACTATTTACCTGGGTAATATCGAAAGAATACCCTTTTTAACGTTCAAAATAGGCTGCCGGCAGATGAATGAGGACAACCATTGAGGATTTGCCATGACGTTCTTTAAAGAAACAAGGCCCAATGATTTACACGTGCGGTTACGTTCCCGAATGACGCGGCATCGCTGGTGGATAGCTCTGGCCATCGTAAGCATAATATCCGCAGGCACATATCTCTTCTTCAGCAAAGGCGAACCAAACGTACATGCAGCCCAGAAAGGGCCTTCCGCGGCACCGGGGGTGCCGGTCACGGCTGTCCTTGTGAAAAAGAGTGATTTCAACGTATTCTTGTCCGGCCTCGGCTCGGTTACGCCGCTCAACACCGTTACGGTCAAGACCCGTGTCGACGGAGAGCTGACGAAAGTTCTTTTCAAGGAAGGGCAGGTCGTAAGCAAAGGCGAGCTTCTGGCCGAAATCGACTCGCGGCCCTTCGAAGTGCAGCTAACCCAGGCACAGGGAGCCATGGCCCGGGACCAGGCGCAGCTCGAAAATGCCAAACTTGACCTGGTGCGGTTCCAGGACCTAGTTGAAAAGGATTTGATCCCGAAACAGCAGCTCGATACCCAGGATTCTCTCGTTCATCAGTTTGAGGGAGCTGTCAAAGCCGACCAGGGCCAGATCGATAACGCCAAGCTGCAGCTGGTCTATTCACGGATCATTGCTCCGTTCGGCGGTCGCATCGGGTTGCGCCAGGTGGACCCGGGCAACATTGTCCATGCGAATGATGCCACTGGTCTTGCAGTGATCACCCAGGTTCAACCGATCGCAGTAATATTTTCCCTGCCCGAGGATAATCTCTCTCAGATATTAGGCAAGCTCAGAAGAGGGGCCCGGCTTGTGGTCGAGGCGTACGACCGGGACCAGAAGCAGAAACTCGCCACCGGCGCCCTCCTGACGGTGGACAACCAGATAGATCCGAACACGGGCACGGTTAAATTAAAAGCTGAGTTCTCGAACAGGAACAATGAGCTTTTCCCGAACCAGTTCGTCAACGTCCGTCTTATCGTAGAGGTAAAACACAATGCCGTCATTGTTCCCTCACAAGCCGTTCAGCGGGGTCCGCAAGGCACCTTCATTTATGTCGTGAAGGCGGACCAGACAGCTGAAATGCGCCCCGTCACCCTCGGCATCAGTCAGGAAGGGAACGCATCGATCACATCCGGTTTGACCGCGGGCGAACTTGTCGTGGTTGAGGGTGCGGACAGGCTCAGGGAGGGCAGCAAGGTCGAGGTGAAGGGCCCGAATAGCGGCGCACCTGCCCCTCAAAGGCAGAGTAAATGAACATATCCCGCATCTTCATCGAGCGGCCGGTGGCAACCACGCTCCTGATGATCGCCATTCTTCTTGCCGGTGCGGTTGCGTACAAGCAGTTGCCGGTCTCTGCGCTTCCGCAGGTCGATTACCCGACCATCCAGATACGCACCTTTTATCCCGGCGCGAGCCCCGATGTCATGGCCTCATCGGTAACTGCCCCCCTCGAGCGACAGTTCGGCCAGATGCCCGGCCTCACCCAGATGACCTCGGCGAGCTCCGGCGGCAGTTCGATCATAACCCTCCAGTTCAGTCTCGACCTCTCGCTCGATGTCGCCGAACAGGAGGTCCAGGCAGCCATCAATGCGGCCTTCACGTTCCTTCCGCGGGACCTCCCGACTCCGCCGGTCTACAGCAAGGTCAACCCCGCGGACGCCCCGATCCTGACCCTGGCGCTGACCTCGGACACGCTGACCCTGCCGCAGGTCGAGGATATGGCCGACACGCGGTTCGCGCAGAAGATTTCTCAGCTCCCAGGCGTCGGGCTTGTGAGCCTCTCCGGGGGTCAACGCCCGGCTGTTCGCATTCACGCCAATCCCACGTCCCTTGCGGCCTATGGCCTCACCCTTGAGGACGTACGCACCGCAATTACGACCGCCAACGTCAACCAGGCAAAGGGCGGTTTTGATGGCCCCCGCCAGGCCTACATTATCGGTGCGAACGATCAGCTCTTTTCGAGCAAGGACTACCAGCCGCTCATCATCGCCTACCGCAATAATGCGCCTGTTCGCCTGTCCGATGTAGCGGACGTGATCGACGACGCCGAGAACGTCAATCAGGCTGCCTGGGTAAATACCTCTCCCGCCGTGATCGTGAACATCCAGAGGCAACCAGGCGCCAATGTCATTGAGGTCGTCGACCGGATCAAAAAGCTCCTGCCGCAGCTCCAGGACGCATTGCCGTCGTCCATCAAGGTCACGATCCTGACGGACCGCACCACGACCATCAGGGCTTCTGTCAGAGATGTGCAGTACGAACTGATGCTCGCCGTCGTGCTCGTCGTGCTTGTCATTTACCTGTTCCTGCGAAACCTTGCAGCAACGACCATCCCCAGTGTTGCCGTTCCGCTTTCGCTCGTCGGGACCTTCGGGGTCATGTATCTCCTGGGTTTCAGCCTCAACAACCTTTCGCTCATGGCGCTTACGATCTCAACCGGTTTTGTCGTTGACGATGCGATCGTCATGATAGAGAACATTTCCCGCTATGTTGAAGAAGGCGAAACACCGATGGAGGCTGCCCTCAAGGGTGCAAAGCAGATCGGGTTCACCATTCTTTCTCTCACTGTTTCGCTCATTGCCGTGCTTATCCCGCTCCTTTTCATGGGCGACGTGGTCGGGCGTCTCTTCCGGGAGTTCGCGATCACCCTCGGAGTCACCATCCTCATTTCTGCAGTCGTTTCGCTGACGCTCACGCCGATGATGTGCGCGAGGATCCTGAAGCATGTCCCCGAAGAGAAACAGGGACGGTTCTATCATGCATCGCAGCTTTATTTCGACCGGATCATTGCGGCCTACGGGAGGACCTTGCAATGGGTGCTCAAGCGCCAGACAGCGACGCTTGCCGTGGCAGCGGGTACGATGGTCCTGACCGTGCTGCTCTATATCATGGTTCCCAAGGGCTTTTTCCCGGTCCAGGACGCCGGAGCGATCCAGGGCATGTCGGAGGCGTCCCAAGCCATCTCCTTCTCGGCCATGGCCGAGCGACAGCAGGCCCTTGCCCGCGTGATCCTTAAAGACCCGGCAGTCGAAAGCCTCTCTTCGTTCATCGGTGTGGACGGAACCAATACGACCTTGAACAGCGGCAGGATCCTCATCAACCTCAAACCGCTCAATGAGCGGGATGCAAGCGCGATCGAGGTCATCCGGCGCCTCAAGCCTGAGCTTGCCGGGGTCCATGGCATCACGCTCTACATGCAGCCGGTGCAGGACCTTACGGTTGACGCGAAGGTGAGCCGTACGCAGTTCCAGTACACGCTGGACGACCCTAATACCGATGAGCTCGGCGCTCTTGCCCCGAAGGTGATCGATGCGCTGCGGACCCGTCCGGAGCTCCATGATGTGAGCACGGACCAGCTGAACAATGGACTTCAGGTGGCGCTTGCGATCGATCGTTCCACTGCCACGCGGCTCGGCATCACTCCGCAGAACATCGACGATGCCCTCTACGACGCCTTCGGCCAGCGTCAGGTGTCCACGATCTTCACTGAGCTGAACCAGTACCGGGTCGTGCTTGCGGTCAAGCCCGACTTCCAGCAGGGGCCGGCAGGCCTGCAATCGATCTATCTTCGCAGCGCGAGCGGGGGTCAGGTTCCGCTGGCGGCGATCACCCGGGTATCGGAAACAACGGGGCCCCTCGTCATAAACCGCCAGGGCCAGTTTCCCGCGGTGACCATGTCGTTCAACCTCGCTCCGCGCACATCGCTCGGCGAGGCGGTTGACGCGATCGAGAATACGATGAAACAATTGAACCTTCCCGCGAGCATCCGGGGGAGTTTCCAGGGAACGGCACAGGCATTCAAGGCCTCACTTACCAATGAGCCGCTCCTGATCCTTGCCGCGCTCATAACGGTCTACATCGTGCTCGGCGTCCTGTATGAAAGCTACATTCACCCTGTCACGATCCTTTCCACGCTCCCTTCTGCGGGAGTCGGCGCTGTGCTATCCCTGATGCTTTTCAGGACCGAGCTTTCGGTCATTGCGATCATCGGCATCATCCTTTTGATCGGCATCGTGAAGAAGAACGGAATTATGATGATCGACTTTGCGCTTGATGCAGAGCGCAAGGAAGGGAAGAGCCCTGAAGAGGCGATCTACCAGGCATGCCTCCTGCGGTTCCGGCCGATCATGATGACAACCATGGCCGCGCTTCTGGGGGCGCTGCCTCTTGCGCTTGGGCACGGGGTGGGATCAGAACTTCGCCGGCCCCTCGGTATCTCGATCGTGGGAGGATTGATCTTCAGCCAGGTCCTTACGCTCTATACGACGCCGGTCGGTTTTCTCTGGTTCGACCGGCTCGCACGGAGGGTGAAAGAAGGCCGTTCTAGAGGATAGGGGACATTGCGAGGCAAAAGAGAAAAGAAAATCATTCCTCGCGCAAAGCCGCAAAGAATATTAAAAAATTAGAACGATTCAGTCTTTCTTTGCGTCTTTGCGCGAGACGCCTTTGACACAAAGTCCTTATTTTACCCGAATGCTCTTAGCGGTTCCCCGGGTTTTAGTTCCAGTTTACCCGGGTTAGAGGCTTCCCCATGAACATCTCAGCCACCTTCATCAAGCGGCCGGTCGCAACCACGCTCCTTACTATGGGACTTGTGCTCTCCGGTGTGATCGCCTTCCGCTTACTGCCGGTATCGCCGCTTCCCCAGGTAGACTTCCCCACGATCTCGGTGCAGGCGGCCCTTCCCGGAGCGGACCCCGAGACCATGGCCACGTCGGTCGCGGCACCGCTTGAACGCCAGTTCGGCCGCATCGCCGGGGTCGCGGAAATGACGTCCACAAGCTACCGCGGCAGCACGAGCATCACGCTCCAGTTCGACCTGAACCGGGACATCGACGGCGCCGCGCGCGATGTGCAGGCCGCGATCAATGCGGCGCGCGGATACCTCCCGGCCAACCTTCCCGCCAATCCAACGTACCGCAAGATCAATCCCTCAGACGCGCCAATACTCATCCTTTCTCTCACGTCTGATTCCATGAGCACGGCGCAGATGTACGACGCTGCATCATCCATACTCCAGCAGAAACTCTCCCAGGTGAAAGGCGTGGGACAGGTATTCGTGGGAGGAAGTTCTCTGCCCGCGGTACGCGTTGACCTGAACCCGCTGGCGCTCTCAAAATACGGGATCAGCCTGGAAGCGGTGCGCAGCGTGCTTGCAAGCACCAATGTCAACAGGCCCAAGGGACAACTGGCCTTTGCCGAAAGAACATGGGAGATACGAACGAACGACCAGCTGAACAAGGCAGACCAATATTTGCCGCTGGTCATCGCGTACCGGTCAGGCGCGGCGGTGCGGCTCTCCGACGTGGCAAATGTCGAGGATTCGGTGGAAGACCTTCGTGCCGCCGGATTCGTGAACGGAAAGCCGGCAGTCATGGTGATCGTATTCCGCCAGCCCGGCGCGAACATCATCGAGACCGTGGACAACGTGCGGGGGCTTCTGCCGCAGCTCGAAGCAGCCCTGCCCGGGGCCGTTACCCTGTCGCTCGTGCTCGATCGCAGCCCGTCGATCCGCGGGTCCCTGCACGATGTCGAGTTGACGCTGCTGGCTTCGGGCGCTTTGGTGATCCTCGTGGTATTCTGGTTTTTGCGGAACGTTCGCGCTACGGTCATTCCCGCGGTCGCGGTCACTGTTTCGATCATCGGAACCTTCGGGGTGATGTATCTTTTCAGCTACTCGCTTGACAACCTCTCGCTCATGGCACTCACGATCTCTACCGGGTTTGTCGTCGACGACGCGATCGTCGTTCTCGAGAACATCACTCGTTACCGGGAAAAAGGGGAATCTCCTTTCCAGGCGGCATTGTCCGGCACTAAGGAGATCGCTTTCACGGTCCTGTCCATGAGCACCTCGCTTATTGCGGTGTTCATTCCGATACTCCTGATGGGCGGCATGGTTGGCAGGCTCTTTCGCGAATTCGCCGTAACGCTCTCGGCCGCGATCATGGTCTCGCTTCTCGTGTCGCTCACCCTGACGCCGATGATGTGCGCCACGATCCTGAAGCCGGAGAAACCCCGCGTTCATGGCTTCCTGTTCCGCGCGAGCGAGGGGAGCTTTAACTGGATGCACCGTAACTACGAAGGCAGCCTTCGCTGGGCACTCGGGCACTCCCGGTTCATGTTGCTCCTGATCATGATCACGCTCGTGACCAATGTGTTCCTGTTCATCCTCGTCCCCAAGGGTTTCTTCCCGGAGCAGGACACGGGCAGGATCTCAGGGAGCATCCAGGCGTCCCAGGACACCTCGTTTCAGGCCATGAAAGGAAAACTGCTGGACATCGTGGATGTGGTCAAGACCGACCCTGATGTTGATTATGTGACCGGATTCACCGGAGGCGGGGGAGGCGGCGGTTCCACGACGAACACGGGGCGAATGTTCATCTCGCTTAGATCTTTTCAAACGCGCACCTCCAGCGCCGGGCAGATCATCGCGCGCCTGCGCAAAAGACTGGCAGCGGTGCCCGGGGCGCCCACCTTTCTCCAACCGGTACAGGACCTGCGCGTCGGCGGAAGGATCAGCAATGCGCTCTATCAATTTACCCTCCAGGGAGAAAACTTTGCGGATCTCAACCAATGGGGCCAGCGAGTGCTGCAGAAACTGCGTACAATACCCCAGGTGGTAGATGTGAGCAGCGACCAGCAGAGCAAGGGGCTGCAGGCCACGCTCCTGATCGACCGTGCCACAGCGTCACGGCTCGGCATCTCCCCGAAGGTCATCGACGATACACTGTACGACGCCTTCGGCCAGCGCCAGGTATCGATCACTTATACCCTCTTGAACCAGTATCATGTGGTCATGGAGGTCGAGCCCCGGTTCTGGCAGCGGCCTGATACGCTCAAGAGCATTTACGTCCCCTCATCCAACGGTCCCCTTGTGCCCTTGAGCGCCTTTACGCATTACGAGCCCACGGCAACATCTCTTGCGGTGAACCATCAAAGTCAATTTCCGTCGATCACGACATCGTTCAACCTGGCACCCGGCGTGGCGCTCGGGGACGCGGTGAAGGCGATCGAAAATGCAACCCGGCAAATGGGAATGCCGCCCGGCATCAGGAGGACCTTCTCGGGGACCGCGCAGGCATTCAAAGACTCCCTTGCAAACCAGACGCTATTGATCCTGGCCGCGCTCATAACTGTCTACATCGTGCTCGGCGTATTATACGAGAGCTATGTCCATCCCGTCACGATCCTTTCCACGCTGCCGTCCGCCGGCGTGGGCGCAGTACTTGCCATGATGATCTTCGGCATCGACCTCAGCGTTATCGCAATTATCGGCATCATGCTTTTGATCGGCATTGTGAAGAAGAACGGCATCCTGATGGTAGATTTCGCGATCGAGGCGGAGCGCAAGGAAGGGAAGAGCCCCGAAGAGGCGATTTTTCAGGCCTGTCTTCTGCGGTTCCGGCCGATCATGATGACGAGCATGGCGGCCCTTTTCGGCGCCCTGCCGCTTGCTGTGGGACACGGAGTGGGGTCCGAGCTTCGCAGGCCGCTCGGCATTGCCATTGTCGGCGGCCTCATTTTCAGCCAGATGCTCACTCTTTACACCACACCGGTAGTGTATCTCTACCTTGACCGGTT
>JBARBN010000162.1:0-2274 GCA_049793155.1 Nitrospirota bacterium | reverse complement strand
TCATTCTCGGACCTGAGGAGGGCATGAAGATCGTGCGGAAGTTCGGCGCGGAGGCCATCGTCGTGGACGAGCAGGGCCGGGTCTTCATGACCGACGGGATCAAAAACCTGATGGACCAGCCGAGGCGCTGAAATTTGACTTGACATTTCCGTCCTCACTCGCTAATATATAAAAATTAGTTTATATGAGGATCGGGATGTTACAGAGTTTTGCTGACATTATAGTCTATTCTGTTTTCGGAATGGCTCAGGGATCGCGCCTTTCAGATGCCCTGGATTTCTTTATTTACGACACAATCAAGATATTCCTGCTGCTGTCAGTCATCATCTTCGTCGTATCCGTCATCCGGAGCTATTTCCCCCCCGAGCGCACCAAACGCATTCTGTCCCATAAACGTGAGTTTATCGGTAATATCCTTGCCGCCCTCCTGGGCATCGTTACGCCGTTCTGCTCCTGCTCGGCGGTCCCTCTTTTTATAGGGTTCGTCGAAGCAGGTGTTCCTCTCGGTGTGACATTCTCCTTTCTCATTTCCTCACCGATGGTGAACGAGGTCGCGGTCGTGCTTCTCTGGGGTCTCTTCGGCTGGAAGATCGCCCTGATCTATACCGGGACCGGCCTTATCGTCGCCATCATCGCAGGTCTCATCATCGGCAAATTGAAGCTCGAAAAGTGGGTCGAAGAGTATGTGTATAAGATCCATTCCCTCGGCGTTGCGCAGGAGATCGCGAAACAGAAGTTCAAGGAGCGGCTTGTTTCCGCCCGCTGGAGTACAGTGGACATTCTCAAGCGGGTCTGGCTGTATGTCATCGTCGCCATCGGTATCGGCGGATTTATCCATGGGTACGTGCCCGAAGATTTCCTGGTCAAGTATGCCGGTCCGCAAAATCCTTTTGGAGTTCCTGTGGCTGTTGCTCTTGGCGTACCTCTTTATTCCAACGCAGCCGGGGTGATTCCCATCGTCTATGCCTTGATGGAGAAGGGGATGAGCACGGGCACGGTGCTGGCGTTCATGATGGCGGTCACGGCCCTGTCGCTTCCCGAGATGATCATTCTTCGGAAGGTGCTGAAAATCAAACTTCTTGCCGTGTTCGTCTCGATCATGACCGTCACGATCATCGGCGTGGGGTATTTGTTCAACGCGATTCTTTAGGAGGTTGTTATGGAAATCAAGGTTCTTGGTCCTGGATGCGCAAATTGTTTTAAAATGGAGGAGCTGGCCAAAACAGCGGTGAAGGAACTCGGTATCGAGGCCACGGTTGTCAAGATCACGGACATCGGCGAGATTGTCATGAATGGCATCCTCTCCACCCCCGGTCTCATAGTGAATGGAAAGGTCAAACATTCAGGAAAGCCGCTCCCGTCGCTCGAAAAGGTGAAGGAACTGATAAAAGGATGAGTATATAAAAGACGAATAGGTGAATGCGTGAAGGGGTGGATGGGGAGGCGCCGATGCTGCTCACAGGATATCGGGAAGAGATATCAAGGCCAACATGCAATAACACCTTTCAATCGTTGCACTGCATCGCTCATCTTGATGAGGATATTAGCGATGTACTCCCGTACCTGAACGCCGTTCTGGGAGGCGATTCGTATATCAAGGACCCGCCCTCGGTTACGTTCAAGACGCAGGGAAAGCTCATAACGGTTTATGCAAGGAAGATCGCAGTCAATGCCCTTCGCGATGAGGCGGAAACGCATCACATCCTTGAATGGCTTGAGCAAGAGATCAATAATGCGTGGGAGCATCGCGACACGATTGTGCCGAAATACGACGGAAAAGCGAAGCCGCATATTCTGGAAATTTACAAACTGCTTCCGAAGACCAACTGCCGCAAGTGCGGACAGCCGACCTGCATGATGTTTGCATCGCTTGCGACGGAAGGGATCAAGGGACACGACGATTGTCCTGAGCTGGCTAAAGAAAGCGCGGTTAATCTCATGCTGTATCTTAACCGATTCCGATTCGATTGAAAGGTGATCCATGAACGAACTGACAAGCATATTCAAAGCCCTGTCCGACGAGACCCGGCTTAGAATAATAAAACTTCTCGAAGAGGGTGAATTGTGCGTCTGTGACATCACCGCGGCGCTGGACATGGTCCAGCCGAAGGTGTCCTTTCACTTGAACGCGCTGAAAGAGGCGGGCCTTATTAAGGACCGGAAGGCGGGACGATGGATTCACTATCGTCTTGATACGTCGGATATGTTCAAGCGTTTTTTGGTCCTCGCCGTCATCGAGAAGGCGCCCTTGGACTCCGTTCAGAAAGACAGAAA
>JBARBN010000161.1:0-43625 GCA_049793155.1 Nitrospirota bacterium | reverse complement strand
CTCAACAATATAGGGTCCATACGGAGACCGGGACGGCCGAAAAAAAACCGAGGGTCGAAAAGACCCTGGTGGGCAGCGAGGTCATCGGCAATCATCCTGCAGACAAGTTCAAAGTGAGAATCATCTACAAGGACGGGAAGATCGAGGAGGGATTCATCTGGAATGCCAGAGATCTTAATGGCATGACCATTAAAAGCGAGGTGGGGAACGGGAACTACAAGGTCACGACGGAAGTCAGGGACATCATATTGAAGACGCCGGCTGCCGCCCTGTTCGAGATACCGGCGGGTTATACCGAGGCGAGGGGATTCATGGATCTGAGGTCAACGGACTCGAATAACAAATAAATATTGCGTTATAATAGTATTCAAGGAGGGTACAAATGAAAAAAACTTCATGGCTATTGATGACAGGTGTATTTGTTATTGCAGTTGCATTCTGTTTGGCGGGCTGTTCTCCCTCGATGTCAGGAGCGGTCAAGAACGACACCACCTTGACCGATACATCCCAACAATTGAAGACAACCAGTGATGTGGGCGACTATAAGGGCCCGAAGCTGAGGGTCGGTGTGGTCAATTTCCAGAACAAGACCCCCTCGCGGGTCCTCGATATCGGTGAGGCCGCGGCTGAGATCCTGGGAACGATCCTGCAGAAGACAGAACGATTTATCGTCATTCCCCAGCAGGACCTGCAGTCCATCCTTTCGCAGCAGAGGTTGGGGGCATCCGACATTATCAATCCGGAAACCGCTGCAAAGATGGGCCAGATCATGGGTCTGAATGCGATCGTGACCGGATCGATCACGGCCTATTCCGAGACGGAAGAGGGCTATGATTACCTGGTGAGTAAAGGGAAGAAGCAGATAGCCCGTGTCACGGTTGATTACCGGATCGTCGATACCACGACCGGTGTCCAGTTACTGGCGGATTCAGGCGCGGGGATCTACGAGAAATCGGTCGGCTCGGTGCTCGGCATGGGGACCAAGGCTGCATATGATCCCGATCTTCGCGACGGCGCCCTCCGGGACGCCCTCAATAAGGCTATGGTCAACATGATGAAACAGCTCGGCAAACGAAAATGGAACGGCAGGGTCGCCCAGGTTGACGGGAACAACCTCTACATCAATGCCGGTCAGAAATCCGGATTGAACGTCGGAGAAAAGCTTGATGTGTTCAGTCCGGGCAAGGAGATCATCGATCCCGTTACCAAGCAGAAACTGGGGACCACGGAGAACAAGATAGGGCAGGCCCTGGTGCAGCAGAACGACCTTGGAGACCAGGCGGACCTGTCCATCGCGGTCCCCACGTCCGGCACCGGCTTCAAACCGGGGGATATCGTTAAGATCAGCGGCAAGTAGACCGCGGAGCGTGGCCCCAGGATATTGATCCCAGGGCTGATGCGGACGATAGGGTCAAGCCGCACCATGAGCGGGATAAAGAATTGACATTGGAAAGCGCTCAAGGAAAACCAATTACACGGCCGTCCGGTTTGTCACCGGGCGGCCTTTTATTTTGCCGGCTCCCGAGGATCGGGACAGGGTGACCACTCGTGAACTTGCATAATATAGTTTATGTGAATTCAAAAATATGATACTATGAGCACCCAGGGAATGATCGGACATTACGGCCCCGGAAGATGTTCCTGATATTTCTCTTCTGCCATTTCCGGCTTCGTTTTCCGTGCTTACCTTTTCCTCCTGCCTCAGTAGAAGCAAGGGAGGAATGATCACGTGGAGCTTTCATGGTCGCTACATTATTCATTTATGGACTGTCTTTTTTCTGTCTGGGGTTGATCGTTTGGCTTTACCCAAAAAAGGATAGCAGCTTTTGGCTGGCGAAGAATATCTGGCTTATCGCAGTCTTCTCGATACTGCACGGCCTGAATGTTTGGGCAGACATGCTGATCATTGCGCAACAAGCGTCTGCACTATCGGCCCTTCAACTCGTAAGAACCTTCCTGCTCCCTCTTTCGTTCCTTTTTCTCTTGCAGTTCGGCACAAAGGGCATACTTGATGCGGAAAAAAAATATCGCGGTCTCAGGATCGCTCCGCTCGGTTTACTCGCCCTTTGGGCAGTTATTGTTGCGAGCAGCGCGCAGCGTCTCTTGATGGCTGATATATGGGCACGTTACCTCCTGGCTGCTCCCGGCGTGTTCCTGACCGCCTATGCCCTGCTTCTGCAAAAAGATACCACGGCAGTATTTGACGCAACAAAACCCCGACTTTATCTCGCGACGACGATACTGACGTTCATCCTTTATGGTTTTTTGACGGGCGTGATCGTTCCTGACGCAGGTTTTTTCCCCGCAAGTTATCTCAATTATACGGTTTTTACCGAGACAACGGGAATTCCAGTCCAGTTTATTCGTGCGCTCTGTGCCGTGATCATTGCCTTTAGCATGATCAAAGTATTGGAGATCTTCGACCTGGAAATGAAGGGAGCACGGACCAAGACCTGCGATTACATTGATATGATGGTTATGGACCGGACGAGGGGCCTTCTCGAACTGAACAGTGATCTGGAACAGGAGCTCGCTAAACATAAACAGGCAGAGGAATTGCTGAGAGATGAGCGGGACAAAGTACAGAAATATCTGAACGTCGCAGGGGTGATCCTGCTTGCGATCAATGCCGATGAAACAGTAATGTTCATAAACAAGAAAGGGTGCGAGCTCTTAGGGTATAGCGAACAGGAGATCATCGGCAATAACTGGTTCGATATGTTCATCCCGGATGAGAACAGGGCGGAAGTCAGGGCTGGTTTTAAAGAGTTGATGACCGGATTGATCGAGCACAGAGATGCCTATGAGAACGTTGTCATGTCCCAAAGCGGCCGACAGAGGATAATCGCATGGCATAATACGCTCTTGAGAGACGAGGCGAACCGCATAATCGGATGCATCAGCTCCGGTGTGGATGTCACCGAACACAAACATGCAGTGAAAGCGCGGAGCGAATCAGAGGAAAAATACAGGGACCTTTTTGAAAATGCAAACGATGCAATATTCATTGTAGATGCCGATCTGAATTACATCGACGTAAATAATAAAGCCGTCGAGTTGTTCGGATATTCGAGGGAGGAAATATTGAGCATGAACATTCTCGATATCATCCCGCCTGAACAAAAACCGAGATCTGAAAATGAATTTATGAAATTAAAGAATAAGGAGCCATATGACAAGTTTGTCGGCAAGCTGAAAACAAAGGACGGACGCTGGCTGGATGTCGAGGTCAGTTCGTCGCCGATCATCAAGGAGGGAAGGACGATCGGTTCTCGAGACATCGTACGGGACATCACCGACCGGAAAAGACTGGAAGAGGAACTTTTAAAAAGGGAGAAACTGGAATCTCTCGGGGTTCTTGCGGGCGGTATTGCGCATGATTTTAATAATTTGTTGACGGGTATCCTGGGCAATATCTCACTGGCTAAGATGCATGCCGAACCCGCAAGTATGGTCTACAAGAGGCTGGAGGAGGCTGAAAAGGCATCACTAAGAACAAGAGACCTGACCCGTCAACTGCTCACCTTCTCGCGAGGCGGGGCTCCTGTGAAAGCGGTTGTGAACATCGGGGCGTTGATCAGGGAGACCGCCTCATTTTCATTGAGCGGTTCCGATGTGAAATGCATATATAAGATCGCCGATACCCTTTGGCCTGCCGTAGTCGATACGGGGCAGATCAGCCAGGTCATCAATAATCTTGTCATCAATGCTGATCAGGCGATGCCGGGGGGTGGATCCATCACCATCGAGTGTGAAAATCTCAGGCTTGAGCCGGGTAATCCGTTATTACTTCAGGCGGGCAGGTATGTGAAAATAGACGTCCAAGACCGGGGGACAGGCATTCGTGAAGAGCATCTCAACAAAATATTCGATCCCTACTTTACCACCAAGCAGAAAGGCAACGGTCTGGGGCTTGCCAGTGCTTATTCCATTGTTCAAAGGCATAACGGCCGCATGACCGTTGAATCAACGCCGGGGTCAGGGACAACGTTTCACGTGTATCTTCCCGCTGCTGAACAAGAAAAAGCGGAAGAGAACATCAAAAAAGAGATCCTCGTCAAGGGGACAGGAAGGATACTGGTGGTGGATGATGAAGAGATCGTGCGGGAAGTTGCCGGCGAAATGCTGAGATCAATGGGATATGATGTTGCTTTTGCCAGCGACGGCAGCGAGGCGATCAGGCAATATATGCAGGCACGGCAGGCAGCGAAGCCTTTTCGAGCCGTTATCATGGACCTGACCATGCCCGGAGGGATGGGCGGCAGGGAAACAATGGTGAAGCTTCGTGAAATCGATCCTGAGGTAAAAGCGATCGTTTCCAGCGGATATTCACAGGACCAGGTCATGGCTAACTTCAGGGACTTCGGTTTTGCCGGAGTCGTCAAAAAGCCCTATAAACCGTCCGATCTCGGCAAGGCATTGCACGAGGTCCTGGAAGGAAGCAGTGCATGAAGAGAACCCGGATGTTTGTTTTCTGTGAACACTATTTTAGCCCCCATCATCATTTCCGCGCATGCGGGAACCCAGGATTCTCTGAATGTTGCCGAATGCCCGTTTGAACCCGCATGACGAATTAATACCCCATCGAAGACTTATCCAACAGCCCGTGGTAAACTTACAACAGAGCAGACTGCAAGGATATAACACGTGAGGAGAAAACCATGCGCTATCGTCCATTAGGAAGGACTGGTCTTTTTGTCTCAGAGCTGTGCCTCGGAACCATGACATTCGGAGGGAAGGGGACCTGGGAGGTAATCGGAAAGCTGACGATGTCGGAGTCCGAGGCGCTCATCGGCACGGCGTTCGACGCGGGTGTGAACTTTATCGACACAGCCGATGTTTACTCCGAAGGTGAATCTGAAAAGCACGTGGGCACGGCCCTTACAGCGCTCGGGCGTCCGCGCGATCAGGTCATTGTGGCGACCAAGGTGCGCGGACGGGTGGGCCCGGGGCCGAACCAGGTGGGGTTGTCACGCAAGCACATCCTTGATTCGATCGACTCGAGTCTGGGGCGTTTGAGAATGGACTTCGTCGACCTTTATCAGATCCACGGATTTGACAGCGAAACGCCCATAGAGGAGACGGTACGCGCACTCGGTGACGTGGTGCGCGCGGGAAAGGCGCGCTATGTCGGTTACTGCAACCTGACAGCCTGGCAGGCAATGAAGGCGCTGGCATACGCGGACGCTCACGATCTCCCTCGCTTTGTCAGCGCGCAGATGTACTACACGATCGCGGGCCGTGATATCGAGCGCGAGGTGGTCCCGCTGGTGAGGGACCAAGGTCTCGCCGTACTCCCTTGGAGTCCTCTTGCGGGAGGACTGCTTTCGGGAAAGTTCGACATGGAGAAAGCAGGACCGGAAGGCGCACGGCGGACCACATACGACTTTCCGCCAGTTGATCGCGAGCGCGCGAGGATAGTGCTCGCGGCAATGCGCGTTGTTTCCGCGTCTATGGGCATTTCGGTTGCGCAGGTGGCGCTCTCCTGGCTTTTGACGCGTCCCTTTGTAACCAGCGTTATCATCGGGGCGAAGACGCGGGAGCAGCTTATCGACAACCTCGGCGCGAGTGACGTACAGCTTGCGCCTGAGCACGTGGCCCAGCTCGACAGTGCGAGCGCGCTGCCTTCGGAATATCCGGGGTGGATGGTCGAGAGACAGAGCAAAGGTAGACGGCCCTCGACGACGGAGGGAAAGGGTGAAGCCGGAAAAGTGAAATAGAATTCAGGCGGAAACGGAAACAAAAAGGCAATATTTCCACCTATCGCTCTTATCCATAGAATTTGTCTGTTCGCTATACGGATAACCACATAGTTAGAAATAGTTGACTTGCAACAGAGGTGCAAGAACATTTCGATTCACTCCCGTTGTGTCAGTGATCTCGATAAGCCCAGGGGGAGCCGCTACTAGATCCTCCAATATTCGAATCTGGAAATCAGGCAGCCCCAAACGCTGAGCCTCAGCCATCAGGTTAGTGACATCTACGGTTACATGGTTCCCGACGTCCGCTGAGGAAATCGGTGGAACGATCGTGGTGAATAGCAGTGCCGGTTGTTGAGTCCGGTCAAAATCCGTCCCTACCAAAGTTGGTGGTTGAAAGGAAACGAGCTCGATGCGAATCGGAATTGTGTTGCCCGGCGATTGAAGAAAGGCGTTGGTGATTACAATATCGAGGAACGCCGAATCAATGACCGCGTTCCCCGGGACGCCACCCGGGCCAGTCAAGGGGAAGTCCAGGAAAGCGCGGTATTCCACAGTTGTTGCAGGATCGATACCGGCAAACACGCTTAGCGTGTTGCCCTGCGTTATCGTGGTAGTACCTACAGTATCGACTGCAATATCACCGTCAAACGCCGGATCACTGAGGATAGATGTACTGATTATCTGGGTTGAATTGTTGTGATCGTGACCACACGCTGTCAGGGACAGGATCGAGAACACCATTACTGCTGCAAAGAACGTCCGTTTCATAGCTACCCCCCTCATTGTCATGCTCGCCACAAATATTCTGACGTTGCCGTAATTTTGTATTAAGTCTACCACAAATCGACGGCCATGAGAAGATAGATTCTGCCGCGCGCAAAATAAAATAAAAACGGGGTCAACAATCTTTTTGATCGTTTGAAAACATGTTGACAGCTCCTTCCGCACATGGTATAACTCTACTTATTGAAAATGGTTATCAAAATCATCTTATGCCGAAAAAACCGATTGAACATCTGAGTGAATACCTTGTCGACCAGGGGTTAAAGTCAACCAGCCAGCGGGACAAGATCCTGGATGTCTTTGTCAAAGCCGGCCGGCACCTGAGCGCTGAAGAGCTTTACGCCCGCGTAAGGAAGTCGCACCCCGGCATCGGCTCTGCCACGGTGTACCGGACGCTCAAACTTCTGGCCGAAGCGGGGCTTGCCCAGGAGCGGCGGTTCGAGGACGGGTTTACCCGCTATGAACACGCAACCCCCGACGCGCACCACGATCATCTTATCTGCACACGATGCGGCACAATCATCGAGTTTGAGAACGAGCGCATCGAAGCGCTCCAGCAGGATGTGGCTAGGAAGAACCGCTTCAAGGTGCAGAACCATAAGTTGGAGCTTTATGGCTTATGCGAGGTCTGCCAGGGGAAGGAAAAAGCGCTCAGGAACCAGAAATCAGGGGTCAGGACCGAAGAGTAAAGGTTAAAGAGTAAAGAGATATGCATCATAATTCAAGTGTCCGAAGTCGGAACATAGTCTTGAAAGTGAGGATTTTCATATAGTGCACGACCATGGTTCAAGCGATGAAAATCGTTATCGCGACTCACCATTGCATAAAGTCCTCTTGATCGGCAATCCAAATGTCGGCAAGAGCGCGCTGTTCGGTCTCCTGACGGGGACCTATGTTACCGTGTCCAACTATCCGGGTACCACCGTGGAGGTAACCTACGGAAATGCGGTCCTGAACAAGTCGAAGTCTTTGGTGATAGACACTCCCGGCGTTAACAGTCTGGTTCCCATGTCAGAGGACGAGAAGGTGACGCGGGACATGCTGCTCTCTGACCGGGCCGACGTTATTGTCCAGGTCGCTGATACCAAAAATCTGCGGAGAGGTCTTTTGATAACACTGCAGCTTGCGGAGATGGGTGTGCCCTTTATCCTTGATCTCAACATGGACGATGAGGCAAGGAGCCGCGGTATCGTCATCAATCAAGAGACGCTCTCAACGATCCTCGGCATTGAAGTGGTAAAAACCGTCGCTATCCGGAGGAGCGGTATCGACAGGCTGTTGAAAGGCATTCAACATCCCCGGCCGTCCGGCATCGAGGTACGGTACGATGATATGATCGAAGGCGGGATCAGGGACATAGCCACATTGCTGCCGGAAGCAAACATCTCTCGCCGTGCACTGGCACTCATGGTCCTTGCGGGTGATGAGAGCCTCAATGGATGGCTTCATGCGAACCTTCAGGACCACGTGATCGCAGATATCGAAAAGATCCGCCAGGGGGTTCAGTCAAAATTCAACAACTCTCTCGGTTATCTGATCAACCAGCGAAGAATAAAAAAAGCCGACGAGATCCTGGCGCAGGTGTCGAGCCTCCATGAGGCCGGAAAAGGTTCCACTATCGCGTTCTACATCGGCAAGTGGTCCATGCATCCGGTCTATGGGTTGCCGATCCTGCTTGCCGTGCTCTATGTAGTCTATCAGTTCGTGGGCGTTCTCGGCGCCGGTACGGCTGTCAACTTTCTGGAGAAGACCGTCTTTGGCGAATACCTGAACCCGTGGGCGATAAAAATCGTAGACTTTATTTTCCCGATACCTTTTTTGCAGGAGCTTATTGTCGGAGAGTACGGCCTGGTGACCATGGCGCTCACCTATTCCATAGCAATCGTTTTGCCGATCGTCAGTTTCTTTTTCATCGCCTTTGGATTGCTTGAGGACTCGGGTTACTTACCGAGGCTTGCGGTCATGGTGAACAAAGTTTTCAAGATCATGGGATTGAACGGCAAAGCAGTGCTCCCGATGATCCTCGGGCTGGGGTGTGACACCATGGCAACGCTTACGACGCGCATCCTGGAGACAAAAAAAGAAAGAATACTGGTAACGCTTCTCCTGGCGCTCGGAGTCCCCTGTTCAGCGCAACTGGGAGTGATCCTTGGGCTGGTTGCGGGCCTTTCTGCCCTTGCAACGTTCATCTGGCTTGGAACGCTCATCGCTGTCATGCTTCTTATAGGATATCTTGCGGCAAAGGTCATACCCGGTGAACCGTCGGACTTTGTTCTTGAATTGCCGCCGATCCGCGTGCCGCAGCTTGCGAACATCCTTGTAAAGACCGCTGCCCGCGTGCAGTGGTATTTGAAAGAGGCGGTGCCGCTCTTTATCCTGGGCACGTTCATCCTTTTCATCGCGCACAAGATAGGGGCGCTGGCCTACATTCAAAACCTGACCGATCCGATCGTCGTCAATTTCCTTGGTTTGCCGAGCAGGGCAGCCGAGGCCTTTGTGATCGGTTTTTTGCGCCGGGATTACGGAGCGGCCGGCCTCTTCATGCTTGCCAAAGAAGGCCTGCTCGATCCGATACAGATCGTCGTGAGCCTGACGGTGATGACGCTTTTCGTACCATGCATAGCGAACTTTTTCATGATGGTGAAAGAGCGTGGAACGAAGACCGCGCTGTATATGGTGGCATTCATATTCCCCTTTGCCTTTGGTGTGGGAGGGGTGATGAATTGGATACTTCGATCTTTGAAGGTGGCACTATGAGAGAAAAGGGACAATGAGAGACGAGATGAAAACTTGATGGACGAGGGACGAAAGACGAGGGACGAAGGTCAAAGATGTTTCGTCTATCGTTCAAGTGAGCGCAGCGAACGGTCGTCCAGCGTCCGTCAGGCAATATGTCGTCCATCGTCCATCAGATTTATCAGGAGGTGAGCAATGTCAGAACATAAGCGGATCGACACCATAGAGGGGAAGGCAGGCCATCCCGCGCTGTGCGTACTGCCGGAGATCGAGAAAGAGGATGAACTTTTTGAGATCATCTGGACCCTGCGGGAAGATGGGGTCCTGTCCATGGACCAGATCGTTCAGAATTGCACCATCCAGGGATGTGTGGACATCCTGAAGGATCTCGCGCGGGAGGGATGGATCGAAATAAAAGACCAGTCCGTGGAGCTGCTTGCCAAAGGCGAAAAGAGGGCACGGGAACTGGTCCGGAGACACCGTCTCTCGCTGCGCATGTTCTACGATCTTTTTGCCCTGGACGGCGCCGAGGCAGAGGCATGCAAGTTCGAGCACATTCTTTCCCCCGAAGTGACGGACAGCGTCTGCACCCTGCTCGGCCATCCGCCGAATTCGCCGGACGGCAAGCCTATTCCACGGGGCGAATGCTGCGCCATGTTCAGGCAGGAGATGAAACCCCTCGTTGCGCCGCTGGCGGACCTCGTTCCGGGTGAACAGGCAAAGATCGTGTTCATCACGCCGGGCTCTCATTCCCGGCTTGATCGTCTCTCCGCGATGGGAGTCGTACCCGGCAGTATCGTCAAACTTCATCAGAAGCGGCCGTCCTATGTGATCCAGCTTGGCGAGACCATGATCGCCGTGGACAAAGACATTACGAAGGAGATCTTTGTGAAGAAGATCAAGTAGGCAATTCGGAAATCTTATCCAAATCCCATACAGAGAGAGCGGAACCGACCATGAAAAAGATATTGATCGCGAATGACCTGAATAAATTCCTCTCGAGGAGAAACAGCTATCTCAACAACGCGGGCGTCAAGGCATATTCGGCGGCCACGAACGACGAGTTGCTGAGTCTTCACCGCGAGGTAAAGGCCAATCTTATCATCACGCATCTCGACATGAGCGGCATCAAGAACGTGGATCTCTTCAGGATCATCAGGAGCAATAAGGACCTGCGGGATGTCTCCGTCATCATGATCTGCAAGGGCAACCTCGTCAACCGGGAAATTTGCAGGCAATGCGGTGCCAACGCGATCATAACGACACCGGTGGATACGGATCTTCTGAACAGCAAGGTGCGGCAATTCCTCAATGTTGCGCCGAGAAAAAAATATCGGGCCCCACTGGCCGTTGCCATAGAGGGAAAGTTCAAGAACAGGCCGCTTCCGTTTTGGACCGAAAACATCAGTGTGAGCGGGATGCTCATCAAAACGGAGGAACCGCTTTCAAGAGATGCCGGGATTTTCATTTCATTTTTTCTTCCAGACGGGACGCACGTCAGCGGATATGGCGAGATCACCAGGGTCATTCAAATGGAGGAAGAGCCGGGGGCTTTTCTTTACGGGGTCAAGTTCACGTCAATCGAGCCGGATGTTAAGTCAGCGATCAATGAGGCAGTGAAATAAATATGAGCGCCGTATGAATGCCGCAGTTTCGTCAGAAACAAGGATTATCAAGACATAAGCCTTGAGAAAAAAATGCGCACGTGAACAGGCGGCTTCTCCTGCCGCACGCTTTCACTTGTCCGGGAGTTCCTCACCACTCTTCGCGTTGTCATTATCGCGCTGGTCGCAGCAGGGCGGTCCGCAAAAGCTCACGGGTCTTGTTGAACATCGTTATATACGTTTCCGAACAATAGTCGAGGTAGGTATGATCGAAGGGGGTGAAGCTCCGATCTTTATTGCCGTACCGGAGCGTGACTTCTGCATAGATGCCGTGGCCGATATAAAGACGGTGAGAGTAGTCTTTGGTTGTTGCAAGCACGACCTTGGCTTCGGTCACATATCCGGGGTCGAGATTGATCCTGCGTCGCGTGCGGTTCCCTGACTGGACCGCGAGGCTTTTCTCGATCCTGGTCGTATTGATCTTTATCGCCGCGAGCTCAACAGGGTCTATCACGCGTTCGAAGAAAATAAATTTGCGCAAAATACCGCCGCCCATCTCTTCTTTATAAAAATCAGAATTGGTCCATGGAACGACCTCACTCTGATAATCAACGGGGCCATATTCCTTGCACAAGATGTCAGCGCACCTGTCGAACAGCGCCGGCTCAGGCGAAAGCATCCCGATGAAGAGTTTGACAGGTATAGGAAGCTTGATCTCTTTCATAGTGGTTGTCGACTGATCAGAGTTACGCGGCGATGCATTTGCCTGTTATCGCCTGGCGGGATATATGCATGTTAACCCCGGGATTATTATATCACGAACCGGCGATGAATTGCCTAAAGATAGCGCAGCAGCATCATTCGATAAAAAGTATCACATCAGGCTTGACAAAAACATCAGGTTTGCTATAGTTGGAACATGCAAATCACACGTGAAGGAGATTACGGGATCAGAAGTGTCCTGTATCTCGCCCGCCAGCCGTTCAACAAGGTAAGTTTTGTCAATGAGATCTCCGAGGACTACAAGATACCGAGGAGTTTTCTCGCAAAGATACTCCAGAAACTGGTGAAGGCGAAGATCGTCAGGTCCTACCGCGGTGTGAAGGGTGGTTTTTCGCTCGCCAAACCGGCAAAAGAGATCACGGCGCTTGATGTGCTTGCTGCGATCGAAGGCAAGATTGCCATCAATCTCTGTCTTGTCGACAAAAAAAAGTGCAATTTTTCAAAACACTGTCCAACCTACTTTCTTTGGGCCAATGTTCAAGCGAAAATAGTCGAGACGCTCAAGAAGACCAATTTCGAAGACCTGGCCAGGCAAAAAGTGTAATACATCTTCCTGCACACTAATTCCGTTTACCGGGACCATCATATGGCAGAGAACACCTATGATTATCGTGCCGTAAAGGGGTTTGCGTTATCATCGCTCTTCTGGGGGATCGTTGGACTTCTCATCGGGATCCTTATCTCGCTTCAACTCGTCTATCCTCAATTGAATTTTACTTCCTGGCTCACGTATGGAAGATTGCGTCCGCTCCATACGAACGCGCTCATCTATGGTTTCACCGTCCCCGCGGCGTTCAGTTTCTTCTTCTACCTTGTTCAGAGGCTCGGAAGGACATCCCTTGCCTTTCCCGGCTTGGCGCGGGTCACGTTCTATGTGTTTAACATCGCCATTATGCTTGCGGCGCTGTCTCTCTTCGCCGGCATGAACTCAAGCAAGGAGTATTCGGAACTCGAGTGGCCGCTTGACATCGGGGTGGTCATCCTGTGGGTGATGTTTTCGATCAACATTATCGGAACCATCATGAAACGTAAAGAAGAACAGATGTATGTTTCGCTCTGGTACATCCTGGCCACGGTTGTGGGTGTGGCCATTGTCTACATCGGGAACAACCTCGCGGTGCCGGTATCGTGGTTCAAGTCCTATTCGGTGTATGCAGGTGCAAATGATGCGAACGTGCAGTGGTGGTTCGGGCATAACGCTGTTGCTTTCGTGTTCACTACGATCCCGCTCGCGATCTTCTACTACATCCTTCCCAAGACAACGGGGGCGCCGCTTTACAGTCACCGGCTTTCGATCGTCGGGTTCTGGGCCCTGGTCTTTGCCTACCTCTGGACCGGAGCCCACCACCTGATCTATACGCCCCTGCCTGAATGGATCCAGACCGTGGCGATCGCCTTCAGTATCTTTCTGATCGCGCCGTCGTGGGCTTCAGTGATCAACGGATACGGGACCATGAACAACCAGTGGGCGCAGATGCGGTCGAACTATCTTGTCAAGTTCATCATCCTTGGCATAACGTTCTATGGCCTTCAGACCATTCAGGGACCAAGCCAGGCGATCCGGGCCTTCAGTGCGCTTGTCCACTATACTGACTGGGTCCCTGGCCACGTGCACATGGGTACTATGGGATGGGTCACGATGACGATCTCAGCCGGCTTCTATTACATGGTACCCCGCATATACAACACGGAAGTATACAGTGTTAAACTCGCAAATCTTCATTTCTGGCTTGTGCTTGTCGGACAGCTTATTTACTCCGTGACGATGTGGACAACCGGCATAAGACAGGGTGCCATGTGGCAGGCAATGGACAAGGACGGAAGTCTGCTTTATGCAAATTTCATTCAGACCCTGACGCCTAATTATTTCTTTTGGAATATCAGGACAGCAGGTGGAGTGATCTATTTTGCCGGATTTGTCGTGTTTGTTTTTAACATTTACAAAACGATCAGGAATGCGCCGGTGGTCCAGAAGTCTTAAATGCAGAAAGATGAAATGGTGAGGACATATGATCACCGCTTCCAAACTTTCCGCATTCTAAACTTCTCGCAATCAGCAAGGAGCTATCCATGAACGTCGATAAAAAGCCCGTAACTTTTATCGTTCTTGCAACGCTCGCGATTCTTGTGGGCACCTTGTTGACGACCTTCATCCCGCTCTTTGTCGGGAGCGCTTCACCATCGATAGAAAAGGTGATACCCTATAAACCGATCGAGGTAGAGGGTCGCGATATCTATATCCGCGAGGGGTGTAATAACTGTCATACTCAGACCGTGCATCCGCTTCCCTTCGAGACAGCGCGGTACGGGACCTATTCCATGCTGGAAGAATCGGCCATTGACCGTCCCCACCTGTGGGGATCCAAACGCACAGGGCCTGACCTCGCGCGGGTTGGCACAAAATATCCCGCTGCGTGGCACTATCTGCATATGAAAAGCCCTCAGAGCATGTACCCTCAGTCGAACATGCCTTCCTACGCATGGCTTGCCGGGAATAAGCTCGAGACTCAGTATACGGAAAAGAAAATGAGGACGCTCGGCTACCCGTATTCGACCGAGGACATGAAGATACTGGAAGGGAAGACCGAGATGGACTCGCTGGTAGTGTATCTTACGCGACTCGGGAAGGAGTTGAAACCATAATATGGGATTCAAGGCCTTGCTTTACTTCGGGTTCACGACACTTCTCACGGTCGTCCTCATCGGCATCATGATCTACTTCTTCCGCAGTAAACGGAAGGACAGCGTGGAGTCACCGAAGTATCGGATGATGGAAGATGAATAGCAAGTTCTCATAGCGAAGTTCTCAGCATGGAGATGATTCATGGGTGAATTTGACGGCATACGGGAACGTGAAGAGGGCAGGAAAAAAATGCCCCTTGGCATGGCGATCCTTTTCCTTTCACTGCTCGTTTCCGGGTTAGTGTATCTGTATCTGTTCTCACCGCTGACGACGGGCTGGAGACAGGTCGATCAGTACGAGCGGCGTATGGAAGCCCACAAAGCGGCTGTCATTTCTCACGAAGTAAAGGAAGTGGCATCCGGTGTGTCCGAGACCAAAGCAGACGCGGGCCCGGCGATCTATGCATCTGAATGCGCCATGTGCCACGGTGAGAAGCTCGAAGGCGGCATCGGCCCCTTATTGACAGGACCCAAGTTCATCTATGGCAATACGCTGGCCGACCATATCCGCGTGATTGCAGAGGGGACCCCGAACGGCATGCCCGGCTTCAAGAAGCAACTTGGTTCGGAAAAGGTCCGCGCCGTTGCTCATTATATCTATTTCAAGCACAACAAATAAGCAGGCATGATGCCAACATCCTTTCGGACCAGACGCAGGTTAGTTGCATGGCTGCAGGCTGTGCTGATGCTTGGTCTGCCTTTCCTGAAAATTCGCGGTGAAAGCGCCCTGCGCTTCGATGTGCCGTCCCTCAAACTCTATTTCTTCGGCTCTGTCATCTGGATCAGTGAAGCTTACTTCCTCCTGCTCGTGTTTCTCCTCTTTTTCATCGGTGTTATGCTGTTCACCGTTCTTTACGGCCGCATCTGGTGCGGCTGGGCGTGTCCCCAGACCGTACTCTCCGATTTTGCGAGATTCATCGAACGAAGTGCACGGTGGTTCACCCGCCATCGCGTTCTCCGAACGACGATATCTCATCTCATCATGCTCCTTGTGTCTTTCCTTGTTTCTGGCGATCTCATCTGGTTCTTCGTCTCTCCCTACGACATGTTTGCAGACATCAGGAACTTATCTCTGGGCCCCTGGGTGTTCTGGTCCTGGACCCTGTTCACTATTCTGACCTATGTCAATCTTGCATTCATCCGCCAGAGATTCTGTGGATCAGTTTGTCCTTATTCAAGGCTTCAGAGCGCTTTTTTCGACGACCGAACGCTCACCATCGGCTTTAACCGGAAGCGCGAAGCGGAGTGTCATAGATGTGAGGCCTGTGTTCGTACCTGTCCATCAGGCATCGACATCCGGGACGGTCTTCAGGTGGAATGCATCAACTGCGCTGAGTGCATCGACGCCTGCGCAGAACAGATGGCTCAACAAGGGAAGGCGCCGCTCATCGAATATTCCCGGGGTAGGTCCGACGAAGGATCTCAAAAAGGGACGCGTGCCGGCGTTATCGGGCTTTCATTAGTCTTTGCGTTCATTGCTGCCATGCTCGCATATCAGATTTATAGCAGGATGCCCGTCGATTTCTGGGTGCTGCGCGATGAAGCACAACCCTACCACCAGGTGGGTGTGAAAGGCAGCATGATGAACGCCTACTTCCTGACCGTGGAGAACAGGAGCCTGCATCCGGCGGGTTATCGTTTGAGCGTTTCGGGCATCAAAGACGCTGAATTGGTGGTTTCTGAAAATCCATTCCTGCTCCTGCCCGATTCCTCCTTGAGGATCAAGGTATATGTATTTGCGCAGAGAAAGAACATTGTCGATCGGGTGACACGTCTGCATTTCATTCTTGAGAATACCGATTCAAAGGAGATCAGGGTCGTCCAGGAAGCACCGTTCGTCTATCCCGAACGTTCAGACAAAGGAGTCGAAATCTAAGGTGTTCTCTCCGTATAGTACACAACTCATCTGTGAACACTGCCTCCTGCCGGTCACTGGACAGGAAGCTATTTATGAAGCGCTTCCCACGGGGCAAAAGACCTTCTGCTGCCACGCCTGCCGTTCAATTTATCTGTTCATAACCGAAGAGGGCCTCCAGGACTTCTATAAAAAGCGTGACTGAAAGTCTTTCGGAATTCCTGATGTCCTTCGTGAATCAAAGGATAGTGAAAACTCCTCACCGGTCGTGGAAAGCGAATCACTTACTCCTTTTATCAGGGGTGAAGGCAACATCAAAGAGGCAGACCTTTTGATCGATGGAATTCGCTGCTCGTCCTGCATCTGGTTGAATGAAAAGATCCTCGAGCGGACCACGGGAGTTGCTTCAGCGCGCATAAATTTTGCCACGCACCGGGCGCTTATCAAGTGGGACAGTTCGCAGATAACCCTCCACAGGATCATGTCGCGGATCTCGTCCATCGGTTACCTTGCGCGTCCTTACACGCCGGCCTCACAGGAAGCCTCCATGCAAAAGCAGAACCGCGACCTGCTTATCCGGTTGGGCACTGCCTTATTCTTCTCCATGCAGCTTATGATGGTAAGTTTCGGTCTCTATGCGGGCTATTTTCAGGGGATCGAACCTGCGTCTAAAAGAGTGTTGGAGCTTGCCGCTTTTTTTCTCTGCACCCCGGTTCTCTTCTACTCGGGATGGCCATTCCTGAACGGTGCATACCGGGGACTCAGAAATCATACGCTGAACATGGATCTGCTGATCTCTCTTGGTGCGTTGTCCGCCTATTATCTGAGTGTTCACCATCTGCTATCGGGCGGAGAGGTCTATTTCGATACGTCTGCCATGATCATTACCCTTGTCCTGCTCGGCAGATTCCTGGAAAATTCCGCCAAACAAAAGGCCTCACACGCTGTTTCGCGGCTCCTGTCACTCCAGCCTCAGGAAGCGAGGATCGTGAGAGGAGATGACCGCATTGTCGCAACTATCATGGATGTGCAAAGAGGCGACAGGCTCGAAGTGAGGCCGGGGGAGAAGATACCGCTGGATGGTATCGTCCATATCGGTACTTCAGAAGTGGACGAGTCTCTTGTCACCGGCGAGTCGAAACCCGTGGAAAAAATGCCGGGAATGGAGGTCATTGGCGGTTCACTGAACGGGCTCGGAACCATCATTTTTGAAGTTACGCGCATCGGAAAGGAAACGCTCCTTTCTCAGATCGCCAGGCTCGTGGAGAATGCCCAGGCATCCACAGCGCCGATCCAGAGACTCGCAGACAGGATATCGCTCTATTTTATTCCCTTCGTCATTATAATGGCCCTGGCAACGTTCGTTTTCTGGTCACAGAGATCAGATGGCGCCATACCGATCATTCGTGCCGTGGCTGTCCTGGTTATCGCATGTCCCTGTGCGCTCGGTCTTGCCACTCCTGTCGCCGTTCTTACCGCTACGGGGAGGGCAGCCCGCTGCGGCATCCTGATAAAAGGAGGGGATATCCTCGAACGATTACAAAAAGTGGACACCGTTGTCCTTGACAAGACCGGCACGATCACCACGGGGAAAATGCGTGTTGTGGAAATGCGGAGTGCGGATTGCCAAGCACGGAATTTCCCTCACTCCGGCCCTCTCCCCGAAGGGGCGAGGGTGAGAGCAGAGAGTCCTCTCCCGATGGAGGAGAGGATTGAGGTGAGGGGGGAAGTGTACGGTGATGTTTTACAATTCGCCGCATCGGCGGAAAAGGGGTCTGAGCATCTGATGGGACAGGCGATCGTCAATTATGCGCAAGAGCAGGGCATCAGGCTTTTAAATGCCAGGGAGTTTAAGGCACTGCCGGGCCGGGGTGTTATTGCCGAGGTGCAGGGTGCATCAATACGTGTCGGTAAGCTGGTCTTTCTTGAGCAAGAAGGCGTTCAGATAACATCGGGGATCGCGGCAGAAGCTGAAAGGCTTGAAAAGGAGGGAAACGCGGTTGTATGGGTGGCGCGGGACAGGGTGTTTCTCGGAATCATCGCCCTGATGGATACGCCGAAGATGGATGCGCAGCGCGCCATTGGAAGATTGAAAGACATGCGGATTGACATTATCATGATCACGGGGGATAATCTAACTACGGCGAAGGCTGTTGCAGAAAGGACAGGGATCCATAACGTAAGCGCAGGCGTCCTTCCTGCCGGAAAGTCGGAAGAAATTACAAGACTGCGGGCAGCAGGAAAGGTCGTGGCCATGGCGGGCGACGGCATCAATGATGCGCCTGCGCTCGCGGCTGCCGATATAGGCATGGCGATGGCTGAGGGTTCGGATATTGCCATGGAATCCGCTGATGTGGTCCTGATGCGGTCGGACCTTATGAGCGTCGTTCAGGCCCTTGGAATCTCCAGGAAAACATTCAAGATCATCAGGCAGAACCTGTTTTGGGCATTCTTTTATAATGTCGCGGCGATCCCGCTCGCTATGGCAGGGGTGCTCAGTCCCATTGTGGCCGCAGCAGCCATGGCATTGAGTTCCGTGACGGTCGTGATGAATTCGCTGCGCCTGAGGAATTGATAATCTCACCCTCCCTTAATCCCTCCCCTCAAGGGGGGATGACCTTTTTGGTTTTTCTTAAACTTCCTCTCCCCTTGTGGGAGAGGATTGAGGTGAGGGGGGAATGGAGTACATACATGCTCTGGACCATCACCGCACTCATCGTTCTCATGTTCTTCATCGGCCTTGCCGCATGGTTCATCTTCGTCTGGGCGGCCAAGACTGGGCAATTCGACGACATCGAACGTCCGAAGCACCGCATGATGGATGATGAGAGCTGAAGAACAAATGTATTTGTGTCATGCGGCATGCACCGCGATAATATATTAATTTTCGGAGGGGAGTGAATAGGATGAAGATAATTACCTCATTTTTCATAGCACTCGCGGTTGTATGCTGCATCGGGTTGTCAGATGCCTTTGGTGCAGGCGCAGGTTTATATGGGTCACTCGGCGGAGGAACTGCCGACTGGTCGCCAGATAGCGGCGCTGATTTTCGAAAGAGCGCCGAGCATCAAAGTTTCGGTTTTGCGCTGGACACGGCTCCGGTCGGCAATCATTTGTTCAATTATAACCTGAACATCGGTTATGAACAATTCACCAGCAAAAATGATAATGCATGGGGGAAGGCCGATTTGACCGGGGTCCTGGTCAGCAACTGCTTTGGTTTTGGGGGGACACTGACCCCGGACACCCGGCTGTGGTTCGGTCCGGAGTTGAGGCTTGAGTGGGTGGACGGTAAGCCGGCCGGGGCCCCGGATTTTACCGTTCGTCTATTTGGCATTGGCTTTGGCCCTGTTATCGGGTTGAACATCAAAACCAATGATCATTTCGCGCTCATACTAAAAACCGGATTTCAAGCAATGCATTATTACGGTTATGGACGCGGCAAATTCTCCCATGTAACCAATGCCGTGACCGACTCTTCAAATAAATATGATTATGGCATAAGCGAAAAGCTATATTATGTAACCCTTGAAATCCTTGCCATACCGTGATAGGAACGAATCGTCAACCGAGAGGACCAACCATTTCTTCAAATTTATTTTTTGACCGAACCCCAATGCGATGGTGCTCTGTGCTATGCTATCAACTGGAGATTATAGGGGATCGGGAGGGGCCATGAAAAAGATATTGATTGTTTTCTGGTGTGCAATGTTATTTTCGACGTTTATACTGAGCGGTTGCGGGGGCAGCAGCAATAGCGGCAGCGGCGGCGAAAATGAAGGCGGTCCGCAAGTTGCAGCTACGCAGGCGGCATATATTGTCGTTGCCTGGAACGATCTGGGAATGCATTGTTTGAATCCATCTTATGATAATGCGGTGATCCTCCCCCCGTACAATACCGTATGGGCTCAGGTCATTCAGCGCGGCACCCCGCCGAGGATCGTGACGACCGGAGTCACCGTCGAATACAGCATCGAGGGGAATACCTATTCTTATGGCAAGAGGAATTATGGCCAGTTTTGGGACAACATGCTGAAGCTCTTCGGTGTTTCGCTGCCGCACGACAAGGGCCTAAACCTCGACAACCCGGCGATCAACAACGGCCTCTCGGGAACGATGGTCATGAAAGCGGACCATTTCCAGGTGAATGGAATTCCGCTCACCCCGGTAAATGACAGCGGGACCTGGAACCCGTTTCAGGTCGCCATCATCACGGTGAAGGACCAGACAGGCGCCGTGATCGCCGCCACCCGGGCAACGGTACCCACATCGGACGAGATCAACTGCGCCAAATGCCATGGCAATGCGACGACCGATCCTTTGCTCGATATTCTGCAGAAGCATGATCTCCTGAGCGGGACGACCTTGACCGCGAGCAAACCGGTCCTGTGCGCGTACCAGTGTCACGGAAGCCCGGCCCTCGGCATTCCGCTCGGTTCGTCCGGCATGTATCTTTCCCAGGCGATCCATTCCTTTCACGCTACTAAGGGAGCCTTATGCTACGACTGCCATCCGGGCGCCACGACGAGCTGCAACAGAAGCACCAAACATACCGCTGTTGACGGCAATTGCATCACCTGCCACGGGGATATGAACCAGGTCGGCAATTCCATCGGCGCAGGCCGCGTGCCCTGGGCGAGCGAGCCGAAATGCGTTACCTGCCACATGGGCGTCGCCGACGTGGACACCGGCGCGACCCTGTATCGCAACAATCCCGGTCATGGCGGCGTCTACTGCGCCGGATGTCACGGCAGTCCTCACGCCATGGTGCCGTCAAACCTTGCTTCCGATAATTACCAGGCCATCCAGTACCAGGGTGTTGCCAAGTCCCTCGGCGACTGCGGGGTCTGTCACACCACCTCACGGGGCGGGGGGGCCGACTTCGCGGGCGAGCACGCTGCTGAGGGGAGGACCTCTGCCTGCAATATCTGCCACACCGGTTTCCTGAACGCAGGCAATATTACCAACTGGCCGCATCAGTTCCAGTGGAAGGCACGATAGCCAACGGGTGCAAAGTCGTAGTTTCAGGATTGTATTGTTCTTAATGCCATCATGGTGAGATGAAGAACGTATGCGATCTCGGCCAGAGAAACTCAGGTTGATAGACTGAAGGGGAGAAAGGTGTCTAGGGGGAATTACAGCAGGCACCTCATCCTTCCGTCTAAAAACCTGATTGCCTCAGTCTCCAGTCTAAGCGCCTGTATTTGTCGAACTCATGCAAATCTACCTCGAAATATTCCTCATCGGCCTCCTTGGCAGCATGCACTGTATCGGCATGTGCGGCGGATTTGTGGCCATGTATTCGCTTAAAAAGCCGTCGACCCTGCCGACGTTGCCCTATCATGTTCTTTACAACCTCGGGAGAATAACAACTTACTCGCTTCTCGGCGGCATTCTCGGGTACCTCGGCTCCTTTGTCGCATACGTGGGCGAGCACCGGGGCATACCCGGAGCCGCGCTGCTGATCTCGGGAGCATTCATGGTCGTGATGGGTTTGAATATCGCCGGGGTTCTCGGGAAGAGGGGACTTGTTGAAGAGACCGGGATCATTATGACCTCCGCTTTTCGAAACACCCTGCACCGCATTCTCGCTCTCAAGAGCATGTGGAGCACGTATCTGCTCGGACTTCTGCTCGGGCTCCTCCCGTGCGGCCTGCTTTACCCGATCTTTATGAATGCCGCGGCGAGCGGCGGTTTTATCTCCGGAACGCTGATCATGGCGGTGTTCGGATTCAGCACCGTGCCGGCCATGATGTCTTTCGGTCTTCTGATAACCCGTCTGCAGCCGCATATAAAGCTTGCACTTTACCGTGCTGCCTCTGTCCTGATCGTCCTCCTTGGTCTGCGCACCTTCCTCCGCGGCATGGCATTCAACGGATGGATGCCGATGGGAAAATTCTGGTAGCGTAGATCGAAGATGCCGAACAAAGACAACGAAATAACTTGACAACAATCCCCGTCCGATGTATTCTGAGCAACCAATTAATTAACCGATTAGTTAAAATATGCATAAACCGCAATCAACAGTAAAAAGATCGGTCGGGCGCCGTCCGAAGTCGTCGGGTGTAGATGAGGACACGAGGGCCGATATTCTCGCTGCCGCGCGCAAAGTCTTTGCGCTCAGGGGTTTTGCCGGGACCTCGGTCCGTGAAGTTGCAGAAGCGGCGCGGGTCAATAAGGCCATGATCTACTACCATTTTAAGGACAAGGTCGATCTGTACCGTGCGGTGCTGTCTGATTCTTTTGATGCCATGCAGGACATCTGGAAGCATAAGATATTCCAGGGAGAGGCGACCGCCCGCCGGAAGATACAGCAATACATCGAAGGCTTCATCAGGTTTCAGCACGACAATGAAGATCTCCGGAAGATCCTGGCCATGGAATTCTCCACAACGGGTACAAAAAGCGAGAACCTCAAGTGGATCGCGAAGCACTATTTCGCTGAAAACCATGCCGCGCTGATGAAGATCCTTGAAGCGGGCATGAAGTCGGGTGAACTTAAAAAGATGAATCCGCTTATGGCGGTGGTTGCCTTGATCGGCATGATCATTCACAGCTTCATCTATATCCCGATCAGTCCCTACATACAGAAAAAGAGCGTGGATATGTCGTCAAAGAAACTTGGCGCGTTTGTCTCGCAGATTTTTTTCAGCGGGCTGAGCGCTCCGAATAACGCTCGAAACCAGAAATACAAGGCAGAGGTCCGGGCATGAGAATAGTAGTGACACATTGTATCGCCCTGGTGGTTGCATTTTCGCTGAGCGTTTCTGTAGTCGGAGCCGGGGAAAGGATCATTACGATCGAGGAGGCCTTCCAGGCCGCTCTCGGCGGCAACGAGATCATAAAGATCGCTCAGGAGAACGTTGCGCAGGCGGACTCCAGGATCGATCAGGCCTGGACCTACCTGTATCCCCGGTTGACCGCCCAGGGCGCCTATACGCGCTTCAATGAAACCCTTCCGCCGGAGGGAGGCCCGCTCCTGTTTCAGCCCACCGAGCAGTATCAGGCGGCCCTCGTGCTGAGCCAGCCTCTCTACACCGGCGGCAGGACCCTCGCCGCATTGCGTGCAGCGAAGGAAATGAAGGAATCAAGCACCAGCAGCCTGTCCTTTGCCAGACAGGACATGATGTTCAAGGTAGCAGAAGCTTACTACGGAATTCTCAAGGCGCAGAAATCCGTTGAGATAAGTGTCCGGTCGCTGGAGCGGATAGAGCATCACAAAAAGGTCACCGAGCAGGAGGCAGCAACCCGGAAGAGCAAGGCAAACCAGTCGGCGCTGCTACGAGCCAATTCGCTGGTGAGCCAGGCGCGGATCGGCCTGGTGCGCGCCCGGGACGGACTCAGGGTGGCACGGGACAAATTACGATTGTTGACCAAACTTCCTGCGGACGTGCTGCTGACCGAGCCGGCGCAGCTTGAACAGCCGTCAGGGTCCCTCGCGGACCTGCAGGGAACTGCACTTGCGACCCGGTCAGACTTTGCAGGCTCAAAAATAGACAAGGTCATAGCCGAAGAGTATGTGCAGATCGTGCGAGGCGGACATTATCCCCAGCTCTCTGCAGTAGCCGGAGCCCAGTACCAGGATTCCCAGCCTGCCGTTTTTACTGATGCGACCGTGTATTACGGCGGCCTCAGGCTCCAGATCCCGATCTTCGAGGGCGGACTCATGAAGGCCGAGGTGTCCGAGGCCCGGTCCAAGGTCAGACAGGCGGAATTGTCCAGCGATTTTTTGCGCCAAACCATTGAATCAGATGTGCAGGAAGCCTCGGTGAACCTTGAGACAGCGACCTCGGTGCTTGACACGGCCAGGCTTCAGCTGGATTATGCAAAGGGAAACTTTGATGCAATAGAAGGCCTGTTCACCGAAGGGCTCCTTGCCAGCCTCTCGCTCATCGATGCAGAGCAGGCGCTGACCACGGCCGAACGGGAAGTCATGAATACGACCTATGACCGCGAGGTCGCGATCCTGCGGCTCAAGAAGAGCATGGGAACGCTGGGAAGGGAATCACAATAATTATGCGCAGGGATGAGGGCATGGGGCAGAGGGTCCATGGCATCAAGACCCGTTGCCTTATGCTCTTTGTACTATGCAAAGGGGTACTGAATGCGACTACCTGAAATAGCAATAAAACGGCCTGTGTTCATGACCATGGTGGGTCTGGCGCTCATCGTGTTCGGAATTGTGGCTTTTCCCAAGCTCGCCCTCGACCTGTTCCCGAAGATCGATTTCCCAGTGGTTAACATCACGACCAAACTTGTCGGCGCAAGTCCGGAGATCATGGAAGTAGACGTCACGGACACGATCGAAGAGGCCGTGAACACGATAGGCGGAGTAAAGTCCATCACGTCGCGCAGTATGGAGGAATATTCCATCGTAACCGTGGAATTCTATCTTGAACGAAACCTTGAACAGGCTGCCCAGGACGTTCGTGATAAGGTTGCCGCCATCCGCAATCGTCTGCCGAAGGACACGGACCCGCCGGTGATCGAGAAGATCAGCCCCGAGGACCAGCCCATTATTTGGATCGCTGTCTGGGGAGACCGCTCCATAAAGGACCTGACGCATTATGCTGACAAAATCCTGAAACGGGATATCGAAAAGATTCCCGGAGTCGGGTCGGTGACCATGAGCGGCGGCCGCACGCGCCAGGTGCGGATCTGGATAGACCGGATAAAAATGGAAGCGGCCTCTCTGACTGCCGATGATATCAAAATGGCCTTGGGTCGCGAGCACAGGGAGGTCCCCGGCGGCCGGGTCGAAAATGCCCGGACTGAATATATCGTTAAGACCAAGGGCGAGTTTGAAACACCCGAGGCATTTAATGATCTGGTGATCGCCTACCGGCACGGCAGGCTCATAAAACTTCGTGATCTGGGATTTGCCGAAGACGGACTTGAGACCGAGCGATCTTTGACCAGGTTCGACGGCAAGACCGCCGTCGGCCTGTCCGTGAAGCGCCAGTCCGGCGAGAACACGGTGGCCGTTGCCGAAAGGGTCAAGGCCGCCGTTGCCGGGATCAAACCATCGCAGGGCATGCACCTTGACATTACCTTCGACCAGTCCAAGTTCATACGCCGCTCCATAGAGGACGTGCAGGTATCACTGTGGCTTGGGGCCGCGCTTGCTGTACTGATCATCTTTGTGTTTTTGAGGAGCGTGCGAAGCACTCTCATCAGCGCGGTGTCCCTGCCGGTCTCGGTGATCGCCACCTTTGCCTTCATCCAGCTGTTCGGGTTCACCCTGAATATCATGACCATGCTCGCGCTCTCCCTCTCGATCGGCATTCTGATCGACGACGCGATCGTGGTGCTGGAGAACATCTACCGGCGAATGGAAGAAGGGCAGTCTCCCTTGCAGGCTTCCCTGGAAGGCTCCTCCGAGATCGGCCTCGCGGTCATGGCCACCACGTTATCCATCGTGGCGGTGTTCGTGCCCGTGGCGTTCATGAAGGGCATCGTGGGCAAGTTCTTTTTCGAATTCGGCATCACCGTGACGATCGCGGTGCTCATCTCGCTCTTTGTATCGCTCACGCTCACACCCATGATGACCTCACGGTTCCTGTACTATCGGAAGAAGCACGGCAGGGTCTATATGTTCCTTGAGCGGGGCTTCGAGAAGATGTTCGATGTGTACCGTCCACTCCTTGCAATGGCCCTCAAAAATCGCTGGAAGGTCATCGCTCTTGCGGGTGCCAGTGTCGTCGGCGGCATTGCGATCTTTGCCATCCTCGGCAAGGAATTCCTGCCGAATGAAGACCAGGGCAGATACATGGTCAGGCTGGAAACGCCCATTGACTATTCGTTGCCGCGGGCTGACGGCGTCATGAAGAAGGTAGATGAAGAGCTGCGTCAGCGTCCGGAGATATTGAGCACCTTCTATGTTACCGGCTCCGATCTTACGCCCGACGTCAATAAGAGCAGGATATATGTAAACATGAAGGAGCGGAAGGACCGGACCCTAATCCAGCAGGATTCCATGATGCAGGTTCGGGAAGCCATTGTCAGCAGACCTGATATAAAATCATCGGTAGAAATGATCGCCATGGTCGGCGGCGGCATGAGATCGGTGCCGATACAGCTCATGATCCAGGGCAGGGACCTTGAAGACCTGAACAGGCGAACGATCGCCATCAAGGATGAGTTTGCGAGACTTCCAGGCATCGTCGATGCCGATACCTCGATCGAGACCGGAAAGCCGGAAGTCCGTATTCGTATCGATCGTGACAAGGCCGCGAACCTCGGTGTGAGCGCAACATCCATCGGCGACACCATCAATACCATGATCGGCGGAGAGATCGTCGGCAAGTACAAGGATGAAAAAGAAGGCGAGCGGTATGATATTACCGCCCGTCTTCTCGGACCAGAGCGGGATCAGCCGTCGGATATTGAATCACTCCGGGTCCGTTCATCCACGGGAGAGCTGGTGCACCTTAGCGAGATAGCATCGATCCAGACCGGCAAAGGCCCGACGATCATCATGCACTATAACCGTCAGCGCGCCGCGACCTTGTACGCGGGGACGGACAAGACCAAGCCTATGGGCCAGGCCATGACCGAATTGAACCAGATCGTTGCAAAAGGCATTACGCCTGACATTTCCACCCGCTACGTCGGTATGGCCGACGCCATGCTGGATGCATTTAAAAATATTGCTTTCGCGCTGGTAATCGCCGTTATCATGGTTTACATGATCCTGGCGTCCCAGTTTGAAAGTTTCGTCCATCCCTTTACGATCATGTTCTCACTGCCGGTGAGCCTGATAGGCGCCATGGGGCTCCTGTTCATTACCGGAGAACGCATCAGCATATTCAGTCTTATCGGTGTTATCATGCTGATGGGCCTTGTGACCAAGAACGCGATCCTGCTCGTTGACTATACGATCACTCTTCGGAAAGGCGGCATGAGTCGTGAGGAAGCTCTACTGAAGGCAGGGCCGGTCAGGCTTCGTCCGATCGTCATGACCACGGCGGCAATGGTCTTCGGCATGCTTCCGACGGCTTTGAAGATCGGCGAGGGCTCGGAGTCCCGGGCGCCCATGGCAATTGCCGTGATCGGCGGTCTCATTACTTCAACGCTGCTCACTCTCGTGGTCATTCCTGTCGTGTATTCGATAGTAGATGACCTGGAAAATTTCTTTACGAAGAAAAAGACGGCTGCATAGTGCTCCTTGAATGGTCAGGGATCAATACGGATGCACTCAAATCTTGTTTTCATGTAACTCCGACGTTTATGGTGGGTAATCAACGCTATGATAAAATTAGGCCACATCGTCTACTCAAATTGTTTCCCTCCCCATGCCGCGATCATCAAGGGACAGGTCACGTTCCCGTTCAAACTGGTGGAGGGCATTCCCACGGAGTTGAACCGCCTGCTCTATGAAGGCAAGGTCGATGTATCTCCGTCCTCATCCATTGAGTACGCCATGAACCCCGGGCGCTATCTTCTTTTACCCACCCTTTCGATCACCTCGAAGAAGAAGGTCATGAGCATTCTTCTTGAAAGCAAGGTGCCGATCGATGAGTTGAATAATAAGATCGTTGCCATGACCACGGCCTCAGCAACCTCGGTCGTGCTGCTGCGCATTCTGCTGGAGGTCCGGTATAATATGAATCCGGCATATACTCAGTATGAGCAGAGTGTTGACGACCCTTCTGAACAGGTAGATGCAATGCTCACGATCGGGGATCTGGCCCTTACCAAAACGCCGTTGCCCGAATTTCCCCATCGCTACGACCTGGGAGAGCTCTGGTATGAATTCACCGGCCTTCCATTCGTATTCGCGCTCTGGCACGTTAATTACAAAAAGAACGTTGAACGGGAACTTGACATGCTGTATGCTATACTTATAGCGTCGAAAGAATACGGCATTACTCATCTGGGAGACCTGGCGCAGTCGGAGTCAAAACGCTTTAACGTTCCGGCTGACCTTCTTTTATCGTATTGGAATTCATTCAGCTACGGGCTGGGCAGAGAAGAGCAAAAGGGCTTGCGCGCTTTTTACGGTTATGCCGCGGAGATCGGTGTGATCGAAAGAATTCCCGAGCTGCAGTTCTGGACAAAGAGCTGATACGCTTGAACATGACCGGATTAAACCCGGGGTCACGGTGTTGCACGCGGTCATCCCCGAATGGTCTTATCGGGGATATGGTTTCACACCGGATTCCTGATAAAAACTTCGGGAATGACTGTTAGAACCACGTTCATGTTTTATCTAATTGAGACAATTAACAAGGCGGAGCGCAGTTACCATGTCGATGCCCCATTCTCATACCGATACCGATGAACACGACCATGACCATGAACATGACCATGAACATGACCATGAACACGGCGACGATCATGCTTCGCGTCGCATTCCTGCGAACGGGAAAAGGGATATTCTGATCGCTCTTGCCATCACGATTCTGATGATGATCGCCGAGGTTGTCGGCGGACTTCTCTCGAACAGCCTTGCCTTGTTGTCGGACGCCGGTCACATGCTGACCGACAATCTCGCCCTGCTCCTGTCGTTCGTTGCGATGAGCTTCGCCTCCTTACCCGCGACGGACCGTAAGACCTTCGGGTTCTACCGCCTCGAGATCCTTGCCGCGTTCGTGAACGGCATCATACTTGTCCTGATTTCGTTCTATATCATGTATGAGGCCTATCAGCGGATGGTCCATCCGCAGCCGGTCCATGGAACGCTGATGCTGATTGTTGCGGTCATCGGACTGGTCGCAAACATCATTGGCGCACTGTTCCTGTTCAAGCATAGCCATAGCAGTCTGAATATCCGCGGGGCGTATCTTCACATCGTCGGTGACGCCCTCTCATCGGTCGGCGTGGTCATCGGGGGGATCGTCATCATTTACACGGGGTGGTACCTGATCGACCCGATCCTGAGCATCATGATATCGCTGGTGATCATCTACGGCTCTTGGTCCCTTGTGAAAGAATCGATAAATATACTCCTCGAGTCAGTGCCGTCCCATATAAATATCGAGACGGTGGCGGCCGAACTCGCAAAGGTCAAGGGGGTACGCGAGGCGTATCACATCCACATCTGGACCATCACGTCCGGCGTCTACGCGATGAGCGCTCACGTGATCATCGACGACCAGCTCGTAAGCGGAAGCAGGGAACTGCTTGACAACATCAGGGCTGTACTCGCCGACCGGTTCAAGGTACAGCACAGCACCATCCAACTCGAGTGTGAACGGTGCGACTCGACGGGCTTATGCAGCCTGCCCGGAATGGTTCAGAATTCCCGGTAGCGGGACAAGCACTCTTCAACGCCCGATTGTCTTGACAATACAATTTAATTTCGTTAAACTGCCACAAAATTTTGTTGTGCCGCGGGCGGGGACAATGGGGCAGACAGGCTTAGCAAGAGTATTGGTGACCGGCGGCACAGGCCTTGTTGGAAGCCACCTCGTTGAATTGCTCCTCAGCAGAGGTTATGCCGTCACCTGTCTGGTGCGAGACCCTCAACGGCTCGGCTGGCTCAAGGGAATGAACGTGGACCTCGTGCAGGGTGATTGTTCACAGCCCGGATCGCTTGCGCCTGCGGTACGGGACGTATCGATCGTCTTTCACCTCGCGGGGCTTACAAAGGCGACGCGTGCCCGGGACTATTACCGGGTGAACCACCTGGGGACCAGGAATATCCTGGAAGCCTGCGTTCGTCATAATCCCGGAATTAGAAAGTTCGTACTGATCTCCAGCCTGGCCGCCGCCGGCCCAAGTCAGGACGGCAGACCGGTCAGGGAAACCGATCTACCGAGGCCGGTCTCAGATTACGGCAGAAGCAAGTTATTGGCCGAGGAAGAGGCGCTCAGGTATAAGAATGAATTTCCCGTCGTTATCCTTCGTCCTTCGGCGGTGTATGGCCCTCGTGACCGTGATATGTACGAACTCTTCCGTTGGGCCGTCCGCGGGTTGACGCTTGAGCTCACGGGAGGGGAACGATATATCAATCCCTGCTTCGTTGAAGACCTCGCTGCCGTCATGCTTCTCGCAGCGGAAAGGGAGACGCCAAGTGGGGGCATTTACTTTGTCGCGGAGAACAGGAGCTATTCATGGTCTGAATTCAGAAAGGCTCTGCTTTCGACAGGGGGAGTAAGGGCGCTTAATATAAAAATACCTTACGCGGCGGCATACCTGATCGGTTTAGCGTCGGAGTTGGCAAGCCTGTTTACCTCCAGGCCCGCCCTCACGAACAGACAGAAGGTGCGGGAGGCCTCGCAAAAATACTGGGTATGCGACCTGACCATGATGGAGAACGAGCTTGGCTTCAAAGCCCAGCATACCTTGCAGCAGGGGTTGGAGATCACGTGGAAGTGGTACCGTGACAACAAATGGTTGTGCTCATGAACGGATATTCCACAAAGAACACGGAGGAAAGAGCATTGGATCTTTTTGAAAAATGCAGAAATTATACGGCGGCAAAAGACGTCATGGCAGCAGGGTTTTATCCGTATTTCCATGTCGTCGAATCGGAGCAGAACCCGGAGGTGATCGTCGAAGGCCGGAAAATGATCATGCTCGGGTCGAACAATTACCTCGGTCTTACCAGTCATCCGGACGTGAAAAAAGCAGCCATCGAGGCGACAAAAAAATATGGAAGCGGTTGCGCCGGTTCGCGCTTCCTGAACGGGACCCTCGATATCCATGTAAAACTTGAAGAGAAGCTTGCCTCGTTTTTCAGCAAAGAGGCATCACTGACCTTTTCCACGGGCTATCAGACCAACCTCGGCATTATCTCTTCGCTCATGGGCAAGGACGATGTGGTCGTGATAGACAAGCTTGACCACGCCAGCATCATCGATGCCTGCAGGTTGTCCTATGCCGACGTCAAAAAATTCAAACATAGCGACATGGGCAGCCTCGAGTTCGTCCTGAAGGGGTGCGGAAGCCGCGGTAAACTCGTGGTCGTTGACGGCATATACAGCATGGAAGGGGACATCGCGCCGCTTCCCGACATCGTAACGCTCTGCAGGAAATATGGCGCCCGGCTGATGGTGGACGATGCGCACGGGGTGGGCGTCCTGGGCAAGACCGGCCGCGGAACTGCCGAGCATTTCGGACTTGAGAAGGAGGTAGACATCATCATGGGCACCTACAGCAAGTCCATGGCCTCCATAGGCGGATTCGTTGCAGCCGACCGTGACGTGATCCACTACATTAAGCACACTTCGCGTCCCCTCATCTTTTCAGCGAGCCCTCCGCCTGCCTCGGTTGCTTCGGTTATCGCGGCCCTTGATATCATCGACCGGGAGCCGGACCGCAGGGAACGCCTCTGGCACAACACGAACAAGATGATGAAGGCGTTCAAACAGATTGGTTTCGACACCGGTGTCTCCGAAACACCCATTATACCGCTCGTTATGGGAGACATGGAGCGCACGTTCATGATGTGGAAGATCCTGTATGAAGACGGGGTGTTCGTGAACCCCGTGGTCCCTCCGGCAACTCAGCACGGCCGATGCATGATCCGCACCAGCTATATGGCGACCCATACCGATGAGATGCTGGACCGGGTGCTGGAAATACTCGAAAGGGCCGGGAAGAAGCTGGGAGTCATATCATAAGACAAATTCCAGAGAAGAACACTAACTCCCGAATTCACTTCAGTCAATTGCCATAACCAAACGCTTGAAACCTGGTGTTTGGTTATTGGCGCTTATTCGTGATCCGGTACGTTATCTTTACAGGAATGCCCCATGGAAATCGAACAAATCTCAAACAAAAAGGAGCTGGAAGAATTCATCCGCTTTCCCTGGAAGGTATATCAGGGACACCCGAACTGGATACCGCCTCTTTTGAGCGAGATGCGATTCGTCCTCAGCGAAAAGAACCCTTTTTTCAAACATGCCGAGGCCGCATATTTTGTCGCCCGCAGGAACGGAGAAGTCGTGGGAAGAGTGGCGGCAATCCTCGACCGCAACCACATCAACGTCCAGAAGGAGCAAGCGGGCTTCTTCGGCTTTTTCGAATGCCTCCCCGATCCGATCATTGCGCATGACCTGCTGGATGCGGCAGCGGCCTGGCTCAAGGAACGCGACGTCGAGATCATGCGCGGGCCCATGAATCCGTCGGTGAACGATGAGTGCGGATTTCTCCTCGAAGGCTTCGATTCTCCCCCCATGATCATGATGACCTACACGCCTGCTTATTACCTCAAGTATATGGAACAGTGCGGCCTGGTCAAGGCGAAAGACCTCTATGCTTATATATCGGTGATCGCCGACGTATCCACCGGAAAAAGGCTTGAACGCCTGGCGACCGCGATCAAGGAGAGGATCCCGGGTCTCGTGGTCCGTCCGGCCGATATGAAGAATTTCAGAAGGGAACTGGAAGCGGTCAAGGACATCTATAATTCCGCATGGAGCCATAACTGGGGTTTCGTGCCGATGACCGATGAAGAGATCGAATCCATGGCAAAGAGGCTAAAACCGCTCATTGTGCCGGAGCTGCTCATCATGGTTGAGGTGGATGGAAAACCGGCCGCGTTCTATATGGCTGTGCCCGACTATAATCAGGTCTTCAGCAGGATGAACGGCAGGCTCGGCCCGCTTGAGATGATAAAATTTTTCTGGTACTCGAGGACAATATCGGATATCCGCGTTCTTACCATGGGTGTAAAGGAAGAGTACCGAAAAAAAGGGCTTGAAGGACTCCTGTATCTCGAGTCGTTCAAAGCCGCCATGCGCAAAGGCTATAAGCGGGCCGAGATGTCATGGGTCCTGGAAGACAACACCCTGATGCAAAAGGGCTGCGAATTCATGGGCGGAAAGTTGTACAAAAAATGGCGGATCTATGAAAAAAGAATATCATGAAACAGATCGGCCGTAAATTATATCACCTGGTCGGAGGTGTGGGACTCCTGTCCGTCTATTTTATCTTCGGCAGGAATCCGGCGCTGCTATTCTACTCCGCATTTTTTATACTCATTCTTCTTATTGACGGGGCCCGGCTTGCAGTGCCGGCATGGAACCGGTTTGTATTCACCCGGTTCCCGAGCTTCATCCGAAAGAATGAAGAGCACAGGCTTACCGGCACGGCGCCCTATGTCCTCGGCATCGGGTTATCGCTCACCGCGTATTCGACGCCCATCGCTTCCGCTGCGATCTGTTTTCTCGCATTCGGCGATGTGGCTGCAACAGCCATCGGTGAACGCTATGGCAGAACAAAGATCAAGAGTAAGAGCCTGGAAGGGACACTGGCTTTTATCGTTGCGGCGGCAGTGTCAGGGTTCCTGTTGTCATTGTTGGGGGTCCATCTTCCGATCTGGGTGATGCTCCTTGGCGTCCTTGCCGCGGCAGGGGTCGAACTTCTAACGCTCCCGGTGAACGACAATCTGCTGATCCCGCTCGTGTCAGGCGGAATAATGGAATTAGCTTTGCGGATGGTCGGATGATCCGGAAAAGATCCGGTATGTTCCCGGAGCGATCAGAACGGTCAGTGCGGCAAGCAGAACGCCAGCAATGACATCGACGACATAGTGATATCTGAGATACACGGTCGAGACGATCAAGGCCGAAACAGCCGGCACCAATATCCGGAACAACACCTTTTCGCGGTATTTCCAGGAATACACGAGCGTTACGAGCGCCACTGCGGTGTGACCGCTCGGAAAGGCATCGGTCTTGTTGTGCTCGAGCCCGTCAAGGGCCTGCCGGACCCACAAGGTCAGCGGGTCTGCCGCGAGGTCGGTTGTCTGGACGTGGCTGAGCGTGAACCGAGGTCCCACCGCAGGCACGAGCAGGTATCCGATGTAAGAAAGATAGAAGCAAAGGACAATGGCGAAGACAGCGCTGTTAAATGCATTCTTATTCTCTCTGAAATAGAGGATAAGGGCGAGCGCGATCGGCATTCCATAATAACTGATATAAGCGGCCTGGAGCAGTCCGGTGAGCAGGGGATTGCTGAAACGCTCCATCCACACCGCGGGATGAGCGCCGAAGAGCGCGTAATCCATCCGGATGAGCGTGTCATCGTAATGCCGGGACCCGATGCCGGAGATAAGGCCGCCGAGGCTGTTGAAGATGACCGCAATGATCGCGATGGGAGCAAAGACGCGGATCGTCGAGAGTATTTTCCACGCACCTGCTTTACGGTCCAGCAGGGCGAGCGCGACGATCGTGAGAACGAGCAGAAGATAGGTCGAACCGGGCTGAGGCCAGGCATGCGCCGCCGGGTCGAAGAACAGCATCAGCGCCATAAGAAGCGCGAGCAGGCAAAGAGTGAGGCGGTCGATAGGTGTGAGAAACGTCCGCATAGGAACTTATACAATACCCCATTCTGAAATGCAAGCGTTTCAGAATGAAGGGCGCACGGGTTTGAACGGCGTGATATGCGAATTTTGACGATCATTATTTTGATGGCGGGCCTTTTTTCATCTGCGAATGCGGCCCAGAGCCTCACCCTTCACGAATGCGTCGAACTGGCTTTGAAGAACCAGCCCGCGATCATGGCTGCGCGGGAAAGCGTGAATGCCGGCCAGGGGCGCGTGACGCAGGCCAGATCGCCCTATCTGCCGCAGGTCAGCGCAAGCACCGGTTATTCCGAAAACCATTCATTGGGCGGCGCTTTCGGCGATAGCATCGCAAAAAGCTATACGACGACGATGTCCGTTAATCAAATGATCTATGATTTTGGGCGGTCCGGCAATACGCTCGATGCGGCACGCCTGGGAGCACGGTCTTCGGAGTTGGATGAGCAGCGCGTCATTCAGGAGTCGGTCCTGAACGTGAAGCAGGCGTATTTTGCCCTGCTCCAGGCAAAGATGCTCGTGATCGTGTCTCAGAAAACGCTTGAACAAGCGGAAAGCCACCTCCGGCAGGCCGAGGCTTTTTTCCGGGCCGGATCCAAACCGAAGTTCGATGTTACCCGTGCTGAAGTGGAAGTGAACAGCGCACAGCTCGGGTTGATCAATGCCCAGAATAGTGTGAGGATCCGTACGCTGACTCTGTACAACACGATGGGCATCGATCCGGCGGGAGACCTTGAAATCGAGGACATCCTGTCCGCATTGGTGACCATTCCGACGTTAGAGCAGGCGCTTGCAGAAGCGGTCAATGTCCGTCCGGAGATGCTTAAGAATGAAGCGGACAAGGATGCAGCAAAGGCAAGGGTCAAAGCCGAACAATCGAATTATTTTCCGACAGTATCGGCGAATGGCGCATACAACTGGGCGAGCGGGACTCAGGAAATGGGGCCCTTCAAAGGGGACATCCAGAACAGCTGGAACGCAGGTGTAATGCTGACAATGCCCCTGTTCGAAGGGGGGGTCACCGGCGGGAAGGTCAGCGAGGCGCGGGCAAATCTGCGCGTTCTTGAGGCGCAGGGATATTTGATACGGCAATCCATCATTATTGAACTGAATCAGGCGAACGCGGACATCGAGAGCGCGTCGGCCCGCATGACAATGACGGAGACATCAAAGAAGAAGGCGCGGGAAAATCTCGAACTGGCCCAGGGCAGATACGAAGCCGGTGTGGGACCTTATATCGAAGTGACGGACGCGCAGGTTGCGTCGGTCAATGCGGAGACCGATCACGTCCAGGCGCTCTACGACTACCAGCTTGCTGCTGCGCGGTTTTTTAAGGCAATGGGACGGCTCGAGTGACGTGAGACGAGGGAAGTGGTATGAATAGTCTTAATCGTCCATCGTCCGTCAGAATCAGGGGGAGAGACTATGCCAAAGAGAGAAGTTACATTTACCGTGAAGATGCCGATCGAAAGCGTGTGGTCATTCATGTCGGACCGGAAGGAGGTCGGCTGTCTATTCCCCGGGTGCAAGGGCGTGGAGATCCTGAACGATGTGGACTCCATCTGGACGATCAAGATGTCGCTTGGGCCCTTCTCCCGCACCATCGTGATGAACGCGCACACGACCGAGATGGTCCACCACGAGCGGATAGCATGGACTGCAACGCATGAACACCTGATCACTTCGGGGATCGTTACGTTCAGAAAGATCTCTGAGAATGAAACGGAGATCGACTACCAGCTTGAAGGGCACGTGACCGACAAGTTTTCTTTTCTTCAGGATATGGTCGTTTCCGAAAAGCTCGGCGAATTGACCCGCGGTTTTATGAAGGGGATCAAAGAACGTCTTGAGTATAACGCTAAGAATGAGGTCTGATCCGGAAAACATAAGGTGTTAAAGAAGTTGATTTTTATTTCGACCAGCATCAGCGGACCAATATTCAACATAATACAAGGACGGATACCGTGTTGACCATAGCCAAGATGGTAAAAAGCAAACTGGTATGGATTTCCGTACTAGCGGTCGTACTCATCCTCATCATAATTGCGCTGGCCGGAAAGAAACCGGTGTCAGTCAAGGTCATTGAGCTCAAACCGGGAGAACTTCGCGTCATCGTGAACGCGACAACCACATCCACCGTGAAATCCGAGACCGAGGTCACGCTATCCGCGCAGCGCACGGGCAGAGTGGTCGAGCTCCCCGTGCAGGAAGGGGATGTCGTCAAGGCGGGAGCGCTCATCGCCCGGCTCGATCTGACCGAAGAGTCGGTCCAGAGCGAGAACGTGCTTGCGCAGAGCAAGGCCACCTATGAAGAGGCGGGAAAGAACCTGAAGCGTTCGGAAGACCTGTTCAACAAGGGCATGATCTCCCAGCAGGATTTCGATGCGGTCCGCAGGACCTATGACGTTGCAAGATCACAGTACCAGGCTTCGGTCGCCGATGCGGGCGTGAAGCGGCAGTACTCGGTCATACGGGCACCCTTTAACGGTGTGGTCGCAAAAAAATCAACCGAGGTAGGCGAGCTTTTGTTGCCGGGAAAAGAGATCGTGACGATCGTCAACCCTGATAAAATATACATTCTCGCGACGATCGATGAAGTAGATGTGGGCAGGCTGCGACTGGGCCAGCCGGTGACGATCTCGATCGACGCATTTCCGGGAGAAAAATTCGCAGGAAAGATCAAGCGCATCTCGCCTATCGTGAGCGGAGGGAAGCTCGAAACGCGCACGGCGGACGTCTGGATCTATTTCGACAAGCCGCAGCACAAGATCAAACCCGGAATGTCCGCCGATGTCGAGGTACTCGTTTCGACCCTCACGTCCGTGCTGTCGGTCCCGTCTCAGGCGGTCATCGAGAGGGAGGGGAAAAAGCAGGTCTTCGTGGCGACCGGCAGCACCATAAGGTCAGGAGAAAGGACCATCGCAAAGCTCACGCCGGTCGAAATAGGGGAGACGAATTGGAGCTTCACCCAGGTGACGAAGAGCCTTGCCGCGGGCGAGTTCGTCATCACCACCCCGGAAGCAGAGGGTTTGAAGGACGGGGCGAAGGTGAGGGTTGAATAGCTGATGATGCGTTGATGCGTAGATGAGTAGATGCGTGGATTCGTGGATACGTATAAGCGTGTAGGCGTGGAAGCGTAAATGCGTGGATGTACAGAGGCGGTGATGAGATTGGTGACTCATAAGGATTTGGATATATGGAAAATGGGACTTGATGTGGTTGAAAAGGTCTACAGAATATCGGAACGATTCCCAAAGGATGAACAATTCGGGCTCACATCGCAGCTTCGCAGGGCAGCCGTATCCATTCCTTCGAACATTGCAGAAGGAGCAGCAAGAAATTCGAAACGTGAATATTTGCAGTACCTCTATATCAGTCTCGGCTCACTGGCGGAAGTTGAGACGCAACTAATTATTGCGAATCGTTTAAAATACATGAACGATCAAGATATCATGGAAAATATCGAACATATACGGCGCAAACTCCTGAACTTCATCAAGTATATAAAAGGTAAGGCCGCATAGTCGCATCAACGCATAGTCGCATCAACGCATTCACGCATCAACGCACTATGATCGAACTCAAGGACATAACCAAGACCTACCGCATGGGGGATGTTGACTTCACCGTGCTTTCGGGCGTATCGCTGACCGTGCAGAGCGGGGAGCTTATCGCCATCATGGGACCGTCGGGTTCCGGAAAATCCACCATTATGAACATTATGGGATGCCTGGACCGGCCTACGAGCGGCTCATACCGGTTCGAGGACCGGGAGATCAGCGCCATGACGGACGATGAGCTCGCGTCGATCAGGAATGTCAAGATCGGCTTTGTGTTCCAGACCTTCAATCTCCTCGCTCGATTTTCTGCACTCAAGAATGTTGAGGTCCCGCTTATCTACGGCGGCGTTCCGGCGCGTCTGCGCAAAGGTCGGGCCGTTCCCCTGCTCGAAAAGGTCGGGCTCGCCGATCGAATGCAACATAAACCGACGGAGCTTTCAGGGGGCCAGCAGCAGCGTGTGGCGATAGCACGGGCGCTGGTGAACAACCCGGCGCTTCTTCTCGCCGACGAGCCGACGGGCAATCTCGACAGCCGCTCCGGAGAGGACATCCTGAAAATACTGACCGGGCTCAACGAGCAGGGCGTTACGGTAATTATCGTTACCCATGACCAGACCGTGGCGGCATGCTGCAGGCGCATCATCAACGTCAAGGATGGGCAGGTCATAAGCGATCAGGTGCGGGTATGAACTTTATAGAAACATTCCGTGTCGCCTTCGAGGCTATCCTCTCGAACAAGGTCCGCTCCGGGCTCACGATGCTCGGTGTGATCATCGGCGTCATGGCCGTGATCCTTCTCGTATCCATCGGCGAGGGTGCGCAGGTGTATATCACAAAAGAACTGACCGGCCTCGGAACGAACCTTCTGATCATCACTCCGGGAAAAACATCAACACGCGGAGGATTTCATCCTCCATCGGCAGGCACGGTTCGCAAGCTGACGTATGACGATTCACTCGCGCTCAGGCGGCGCGCGTGGATCCTGACCGACGCGGTGCCGCTCGTGTTCGGCACCGGAAAGATCAAGTATCAGAACATGGGCAGGGATACCATGGTGATAGGCACGACGCCGGAATTCCAGCGGGTGAGGAGTCTCTTCGTCGACACGGGGAGCTATGTGTCACAGGGAGATGTGGATTCGAAAGCCAAGGTCATTGTGCTCGGCACGAAGGTAAAGGAAGAGCTGTTCGGCGCTGATAATCCGCTCGGCAAGGTGGTGACCCTGTCCGATGCGCGCTATCGGGTGATCGGAGTAATGCGAAAAAAGGGGACCAGCCTCGGCATGGACATCGACGACATCGTCTACGTTCCGGTGACCAGCGGCCAGGAACTCTTTGATACCGACTCGCTCTTTGAGATCATCGCATCAACACCGAGGGCGGAGGATGTCGACCGCGCCATAGCCCAGATCAAGGATATCCTGATAAAGCGGCATGCCCACAAGGAGGATTTCACCATCCAGACCCAGGGGGCCATGCTTGAAACGATGAACACGATCCTCGGCGTGCTGACCGCCGTGCTCGGCGGCATCGCCGGAATATCGCTGGTCGTGGGCGGCATCGGCATCATGAACATCATGCTTGTCTCGGTGCGCGAGCGCACGAGGGAGATCGGCATCCGGAAGGCCCTTGGCGCCCGGAACAGGGACATCATGGCACAGTTCATGATCGAGGCCATAACGCTCTCGGGGGCGGGCGGAGTGATCGGGATTCTGCTGGGGGTCGGTCTTGCTCTTCTCATCCCCGTGTTTGTGACTGTTCTTCCGACCAGCGTATCGGCCTGGTCGATCATCATGGCGTTCACGTTCTCGGCAGCCGTGGGGGTGTTCTTCGGTGTGTATCCGGCGCGCAGGGCGGCGCTCCAGGACCCCATCCAGGCACTGCGCTACGAGTAGTCCATCTGGCCTTATCAGAACTTGCCAACGGCCTCTTCCAGGGTCTTTGCGGGAATGCGATACTGCCCCCCTTCAATCCTGCCTTCGATCTTGATGGGAGAACAGCTTCCCAGCCCTTTCTCCAGCTGAGAGATCGAAAATTTCGTATTGCAATAGCGGCAGGTGACGGCTCCATCCTCGCATCGGTATCCTTTCTTGTGAGGAAAGCAGGTCACGCAGGCATCGAGAAAGGCCAGTACCTTGTCCTGGATCTTGATCACGAAAAAATTAATACTCTTGCCTTGATATCCGTAGGTGAAGAATTTCGGAGTTTCCGGCTGAAGTTCGTTGACCTCAATAATGACGTCTGTTCCGTTTTGAAGAGGCGGGGGATAAGACGGCTGGCGGGAGCAAGAGGCGAACAGCGCGAGCACGAGAGGCATCGAGAGAACGATCGTTATCCAGGTTATGACGTTCCTGCGGATCATATAATTGATTTTAGTACCTGAGCTTTTCATTGTACATTCACCATAAAATCGAAGCGAAGAACCTTGTCACCGTGTTTAACCTGACTGAATATCGTATAGATCCCCTTGACAGGAAAGACTACGTCAGACTCTATCTCCGGGCCGAACCTCTTCGGGGGTACGGAGTGCATATGGTCGTGGTGGGCATGGGGTTCGCCGGGAACGGTCCCGTGGGCGTGAATATATCGTTTGAGGTCATCGGAGACGACGGCAATGTGCATCGCCGCGCCCAGATAGGGCCCGAGGTCGGTAACAGGCCTCCCATCTTTTTCAATGACATATCTCAGCGAGGTTTCCTCACCCGCCTTGACCTGCATCGGGGAGGTGGCAAAGGTTACCGTGTACTCTCCGAAAGTCCGTCTCGTCGAGAGATCCATCTCGGGAGCTCCCATCGCCGGCCTGCCGCCTACTGAGACGCGAAAGACTTGACTGTAAAAATCATCTCCTGAAAAAAAGTCGACCCCAACAAGATATTCCCCCGCCTTTGGAAACGTAAAGCGCAGCGGGAAGACGGCCTTTTGCAGCATCTCACCGGTGATCGACCCCACATCCTCGGGATGGATGTGAGCAAAGGACCTCATGTCCTGGCCGATGATAAGCATATGAAGTATCCTTTCATGGGAGACGGCGAGCCCTTGCAGGGGCATTCCACCGGGATCTTTCATGCGGACCGTTATCTTCACCGGGCTTCCCGCTTTTATCGCTGAAGGTTCGGTCTCAAGGCTGACGACCGGGGCGGGACCCTGGGCTGGATGATGATTATGTTCGTGTCCAACATGAAAAAAATGACGTGCGGGGATGTCATGACGGAGCATCGCCGCGCATAAGAGCGCCCCAACCATAAGCAGTGCCTCGATACGCACGGTCCGTTTGAACAATAAAGCGATCGCCATTCCCCTGCGATCGCGGAGAAATCGGGAAAGAAAATGGTTGGCGACGCGAGGGACCATGACGCGTTCAGAGAAAGAAGCCCCCCCCCATTCGATCAACAGGGGAACGCTGACGTACCGATTGAATGCGCCGAGAAGAACAAGCAACAGGAAAATGATGATCTTTGCGAGGACCGTTAGGCCGTATGGAGATTTCCAGGCCGGTCCGAAACTCCCTACGTAAGACCAGGCGTTGTAGATCGCCGTGATCGCGATGACCCCTACGGCGACGCCCGCGAGTCTTGAAAATCTTCGGGCAACGTCGGCAAGCGATGCCGCTGCCTGATCAGCTGCCCTTGTCAATTTTGGAAGAACGACAAGGGACAAAGCAAAGAGCCCTCCTCCCCAAACGCCGGCGGCGAGGAGATGGAGAAAATCCATTATTTCAGGGACGCTGAAATCTCCTTTATCCGATGCGTGCCCTGATGCGCTTTCGGTCATGGCGATGATTATGGCGATGCCGAGCATGAGACCCATAAGTCCGCGCGAACTACTGCGTCGTCCGCCCGCCAGAAGCGAAATCAACAAAAGAACAAGACACACGATGCGGATGAGCCAGGCACGTCCGAGGTGGGTTCGGAAGATCACCGCAGGAAGCACAGGGAAAACCGTCGAGAGGGAATTTCCGCTCATCTCCGCGGCGCGCAAGATCAAATTGACGCTGCTGCTGACCATCATCACCGCTGCGCAGACGGCGAGCAGGTTCCACGTCGTATCGAGGATATTGTCTTGTTCGATAAGTCCGGTGTACACCGAAAGAGGAAAGACCCAGAGACGGCAAGCAAGCAAGCCGATGCAAAAGGTCAGGGCGCCGAGTTCGAACCATTCAGGAATAGTGTGAATAAAGGAAGTCATTTGATAGTGAATAGATAGTCGCCTGCAGTATGGTGCCCGTCCCTGGCCGCGACACTCCAGATCACGCGATATCTGCCCGGAGAAAGCCTGGGCACACTCACTTCAAGGAGCGTTGCATCGGATGGATCCACGCGTCCATCCTTGTTGTCCACTATCGCATTTTCCGCATTATGGACCGTGATCGTGGAAAAGGCCGGTTCCAGATCGCTGTCGAACCATATACGCACGCGGTCAGGAGACGCGTCGATAATCGATCCTACCCTGGGATCGGCGTGGTCCGGGTATGCATGGCCCCGCGCTGCATTTGGCACAATGAAGAAAAACAGCATGAACAAGAGCGCGGCTGTTGTCCGGACATCGGAACACCGTGCGGATATCTTCATGGAAATATCGGTCTCCCTATGCTCTTCGGGAACAGGTCATCGATAAAGAGGTGAAAAAGAACGAAGACACCTGTTCCCGCTCCCGATCGCGGGTTCATCGGGATCTCCGCTGCAATGCCCAGCTCCGTATATTTGCCGATCCAGGCGATCCCCGGGTTTACGGTCCCGGTCGTCTGGTTTTTACAGTCCTTGTTCAGGCACGTCTCCATCGGAAATTCTACGACCGCGACCATCCGGTTGAAGGGAACGCCGAGCCCAACGTCCTTCACTGCCGACTGGAGGTACATGAGACTGTACTGAAGAGAGAACGCCCACGTCAGCGACGTAGAGTTCTCGACACCGTCCGTCGTCTTCTGTGTGGGGAAGTTCGGACCGATAACACCGGTAACCGCAAGGGGCCTCAGGTAACTGACGGAGTCCGGCAGGTCGCCGAACCCTTTCCCAAAATAGAACGCCGGGGATATTGTTGAAAAAGCAGCTGATCCGATCTTGCTGGACCCGGTGTGTCCAATCTCGTCCGACACACCAACAGACATGATCGATTCGTGTTGAGCGCTCGTGTAGAATTGATATTTTACATTCACCGCGAGATTGCCGAAACCGTTCACGCTTCCGTCACCTTCAGTGCGGAGGTCCTGGTACGATTCATCGACTTCTATCCCGAAAGCGGGTGTGATGCGTTTCGAATATCCGACATCCAGTGACGAGGTCTGAACGCGTGGCCCGCCTGCGTCATCATTCATCTTGATCGAATTATAAAGCGCGGAGAACTCGTCTGAAATGAATGGATCATCTACGGCAAACGTGGTCGGGAAGAATCGCTGACCCGCGACGCCGTGAGCGAATGAAGTTGCCGGGATTGATGCGATGATCATAATAAGAGCGAAACAGAAAGTTTGTCGCAACCATCTCGCCATTGAACTTTTCTCACAGACACTCATGTTTTTCTCCTTAATTTAATAAGTCTACATTCTTTATAAAAACCCGTCCTTGAATACCCAGTCAGCTCTGCTGCTGGGATGAAAAGGACAATCCTGACGAAGTCAGGATGAGATTCTGTTACAATATGGGACATGAGCCCATTGAGAAGAAGCAAGCAT
>JBARBN010000160.1:0-10785 GCA_049793155.1 Nitrospirota bacterium | reverse complement strand
TGTCGCCCCGCTTTGCCCCTGCCCGGGAGATGATCGTTCTTTTTTTCGCCTCACCGAGAGCGGTTACGCTTATAACAAGACCGCCTTTTGAGGAGCAGGTATCTCCGCCCACAAGGATCGTTTTATGCGCCCGCAGGAGCGCATGGAACCCCCGGTAAAAATCCATCACCGCCTCAACGGGAATGCGCGCCGGGAGTGCGAGAGAGGTGAGACAAAATCTGGGCAGGCCCCCCATCGCCGCAATGTCGCTCAAGTTTACTGCCGCGGATTTCCAGCCGAGCGAATAATGATCCGTAGTGGAGAGATCAAAATGCACACCCTCGATCAGCATATCGGTTGTTGCAAGAAGGAGGGTCGCGGGACCGATCTTCAGAACAGCGGCATCGTCTCCAATGCCGATCACGGTGTCAGGTGATCGCCCGGAAGACAGCTGCTGAATGGCATGTATCAGACCGAATTCGCCGAGATTTGATAGGTTCATTATTAGTAGTTTCAGGTATTCAGGCTGAAGACTGAAGGCTGACGTTTAGGAACAAAAAATTCAGGTGTTCAGGCTGAAGGCTGACGTAATCAGGTGTTTCGGCTGAAGGCTGGATGAATCAGGTCTTTAGGTTGAAGGCTGAAGTTTTAATCCTCGCACCTTCAGCCTAACCACCTTCAGTCTCACCGCCGTCGGCCCAACCACCTTCAGTCTAACCGCCTTCAGTCTGTCCCCTGATCCCTGCCCTCTCAGCGCTTGACCCGGGACCTCGTGGCTGCCTTTTTCTTCGCGACCGCGCGGGGCAGGTCCTTGCGAAGCGCCGCCGCGAGCACATCGTCCACGGTCGTGGCGAAGATGAACTGCATGTCCTTTCGCAGATACTTCGGAAGGTCCTCGAGGTCCTTTTCGTTCTCCTTCGGGAGGATCACCGTCTTGATCCCGGCCCTGCGGGCGGCGAGCGTCTTTTCCTTAAGCCCGCCGATCGGCATGACCCGGCCGCGGAGCGTTACCTCGCCTGTCATGGCGATGTCCTTCCGCACCGGGGTATTCGTAAAGACCGATGCCAGGGCCGTGGCTATGGTCACGCCGGCTGAAGGGCCGTCCTTGGGGATCGCGCCGGCCGGCACATGGATGTGGACATCCGTCTTTGCGAACACGTCGGACTGGATGCCGAGCTTCTCGGCCCGGGAGCGAACATACGTAAGCGCCGCATGGGCCGACTCTTTCATCACATCGCCCAAATGCCCGGTGAGCGTGAGCTGTCCCTTGCCGCGGACGATCGTCGCTTCAATATATAAAATATCGCCGCCTGTCTCGGTCCACGCAAGACCGGTCACCACGCCGACCTCATCCTGCTCGCGCTCCACCTCGGGCATGAACTTCGGCACGCCAAGATAGGTATGCAGGTTCTGCGGGGTGATCGTGACCAGTCCGTCTTCGCCTTCCGCGACCTTCCGCGCGATCTTTCGGCAAAGATGCCCGATCTCACGCTCGAGGTTCCGCACCCCGGCCTCACGCGTGTACTGGGCGATGACTTCGAGGATGGTCTTGTCCGGTATGCTGATCTGTTTTTCCGTGATCCCGTGCTCCGTCAGCTGTCTCGGGACCAGGTAGCTCTTCGCGATGCCGAGCTTTTCCTGCTCCGTGTAGCCCGAAAGGCGGATGATCTCCATGCGGTCCTTGAGCGGGCCGGGGATCGGGTCGGTCATGTTCGCGGTCGTGATGAACATCACGCGCGACAGATCGAATGGCATGCCGATATAGTGGTCGCTGAAGCTGTTGTTCTGTTCGGGATCGAGCACTTCGAGCAGGGCCGCCGACGGGTCGCCCCGGAAGTCGGCGCCGATCTTGTCTATCTCGTCGAGCATGAAGACCGGGTTGTTGTTTCCCGCGGTCTTGATTCCCTGGATGATCCTGCCGGGAAGCGCGCCGACGTAGGTCCTGCGGTGGCCGCGTATCTCAGCTTCGTCACGCACCCCGCCGAGCGAAATGCGCACGAACTCGCGGCCCAGGGCGCGCGCGATCGATTTCCCGAGGGAGGTCTTGCCCACGCCCGGCGGGCCGACGAAGCACAGGATCGGTCCCTTCATCTTCTCTTTCAGCTTGCGCACGGCGAGGTATTCGATGATGCGCTCCTTCACCTTCTCGAGATCATAGTGGTCTTCCTCGAGCACCTTGTGCGCCGCCTTGAGGTCAAGATTGTCCTTCGTGGCCTTGCTCCAGGGAAGCTCGGAAAGCCATTCGATATAGGTGCGCGTCATGGAGGCCTCGGCCGCATCGGGATGCATGCGTTCGAGCCTCCGGAGCTGCTTATCGGCCTCTTTCGCCGCCTTCTCCGGCATCTTGGCTTCCTTGATCTTTTCACGGAGCTCGCGCATGTCCTCGGACCGGTCATCGGTCTCTCCGAGCTCGCGCTGGATCGCCTTCAGCTGCTCCCGCAGAAAGTACTCGCGCTGCGTCTTGTCGATCTCGCCGCGAACATCGGCCTGGATCTTCTGCTGCATCGAGAGGAGCTCGATCTCCTTGCCGAGCGCCTCGTTGATGCGCTTGATCCGTTGAAGCGGATCGGTGATCTCGAGGATCTCCTGGGCCTGTTCCACCTTGAGACCCATGTTCGCAATGGCCAAATCGGCGAGTTTGCCGGGATCATCCACGTTCTCGATGACCACCATGATGTCCGGCAGGATCACCTTTCCGAATGACACCAGGCGCTCGATCTGCTCCTTCACGTTCCGCATCAGGGCCTCGGTCTCGAGATTCACCGAAATCGGGACATCGGGGAACGTCTTGATCTCGACCTGGTAAAAGGGCTCCTTCATGAGGAATTTCACCGTCTTCGCCCGCGCGACTCCCTGGACAAGGATCTTGATGCGCCCGTCCGGAAGCTTCAGCATCCGCATGATCACGCCGACCGTGCCGACGGAATAAAGGTCCGACGGCGACGGGTTCTCCACATTGATGTCCTTTTGAGAGGTCAGGAAGATCATGCGGTTCCCCTCAAGCGCCACCTCGATGGCCTTTATGGACATCTCTCTTCCGACAAAAAGCGGAAGAACCATGTACGGGAAGACCACGATGTCCCTGATCGGGAGCAAAGGCAGTTTTTTGGGGATCTCTATCGATTGCTGGAGATCTATGCTTTTTGTTTCAGTCTTTGCCAAACCGGCCTCCTGTATTATTTAATCTTCGATGGACGATTGATGCTAAAAGCAGGCTTTTTCGTCCCTCGTCCCTCGTCCCTCGTCTCTCGTCTGTCGTTCCTTAGTCTCTCGTCCTTAATTTCTCGTCCGTCGTCTCTCGTCCTTCGTCTCTCGTGCGTCGTCCCTCGTCACTCGCCTCTCGTCCTTCATCAACCCGGTTCCGAGCTTCAACTTCTGGAGATAACTCCTGAACTCCTGGCCGAACTCCGGGTTCTTCAGTCCAAACTGGACCGTGGCCTTCAAAAATCCCAGTTTATCGCCTGCATCGTGCCTAACTCCCTCGAACTCAAATGCGTAGATCGGCTGTTTTTTCATGAGCAGTTTGAGTCCATCCGTCAGCTGGATCTCGCCGCCCTTGCCCGGCTTCGTCTGTTCGAGAGCGGTAAAAATTTCCGGGGTGAGAATGTAACGGCCGATGATCGCGAGATCGGAGGGGGCCTCGTTCGGAGAGGGCTTCTCCACCAGATCCTTCACGAGGTAAACTCCATCCTCGATCCTCTTCGCATCAATGATGCCGTAGTTCTGCGTCTGCGACTTCGGGACCTTCTGGATCGCCAGGATCGTGGCGGGGTATCGCTGAAAGACATTCATCATCTGCTTGAGCGCGGGCGTCCTGGCATCAATGATGTCGTCGCCGAGCAGTACCGCGAACGGCTCGTCGCCGATAACGCGTTTTGCGGTGAGCACCGCATGTCCGAGACCCAGTGCCTTTTTCTGGCGGATATAACAGAACGTCACCAGGTCGGCGATCAACTGCACCTGGGAGAGCAGCTTGTGTTTGCCCTTTGCCTTCAGGTCCTCTTCGAGCTCGAATGCGACGTCAAAATGGTCCTCGATCGCCCGTTTGCCCCGGCCGGTAATGAGCACGATCTCGTCGATGCCGGACGCCACCGCCTCCTCCACCACGTACTGGATAAGCGGCTTGTCAACCAGCGGCATCATCTCTTTCGGAGAGGCCTTGGTCGCCGGTAAGAACCTGGTCCCCAGTCCGGCAGCGGGAAAAACAGCTTTCGAAATTGACTTTTGCGCCATACCGTCCTCAGCGTTATTCTAAGTAACTATCCGGCAAATGTCAAGAAAAGACGCCGCTAACCGGAGGTTGAGAAATTGAGAAGGTGAGAAGATATGAACTTGAAACCTTGACTTCCCCTCTTCCCAGCTTCCTGACTTCGTATCTTCGGGTCACTTCGGTATCGGCACGCTTCCCAGGAGATATTTCAGATCCTCATCGTCAAATCGCAGCCCCAGTCCGACGAAACCCGACGCCCGGTGGGAGTTCAGAATGTTGTCATAGCCGGCGTTCACAAAGACCGTCTTGCCGAGTCCGACACCGACCGTCGCCTTCAGGTGGGTATTCAAATTCCCGGGCTCCTTGCTGTTGAAGTTCCAGGAATCGACGCTGAATTTTATCCGGTCATCGAACGCAAAATAATCAGCTCCCACGCCGCCCGTGGACTCTATCAGACCGAGACGGAGCGCGAGGTTGCTCCAGCGCTTTGCGAACTCGATGCTGAACTTGAACTTGTCTTCATAGGTCTCCGTCACGACCGTGTTGCCGGGCGTGGTGGTGGTCGTCGTCCGGTTGTAGTTCGAGAAAGGATCGGACGTTATTTCAAAGATATAATACTGGTCCCATTTGGGTTTGAGCTCGAGCGAAACATAGGCCTTTGCCTCGGGGAACATATACTCGCTGCGGAACCCGACAATCGTCTTCATGCGCTCGATGCGTGAAGTAGCGTCGCTGATCCCTTTTGCCGCGCTGTCGATGTTGTTGTACATGCCCTCGTCATTCACCAGCTTGCCGAGCGTGCCCTCTCCGCGGTCGATCTTTCTCATGGTATTGTCAATGGAAGCAAGCGCCAGTTCGGCGTTCTTCGACGCCTCCTTGACGTTCTCCATCGTCACCTTGAGATTGTCGCGGTTCTCGCCTACGACGCCGTTGAGGCTGGCGACCAGTTCGTTCAGCCTCATCACCATTTCACTGCCGTCGCCCTGGAGTGTAAGGGAAAATTCCTTGAGATTCGCCGTGGTCTGGCGCAGGTCATTCAGCATATCTTCCATGGACCGGGCGCCCCGCTCGGTCCCGAAGACCTGGCTGAGCGAAGCGGTCACCTGCTTTATGTCATCGGAGATCGACGAAAGCTGGTTAATAAGCTTGTCCACGTCGCTCGGCGATACGGTTGCCTGTACCGTCTCGCCGTCCTTGTAATTCACCTCGCCGCCGGCCGAAGGCTGCCCCGGCTTGCCGTTCTTTGCAGGCAGGAACTCCACGTACTTTTCGCCAAGGAGACCCATGGTCTTGATCATGGCCTCGGTCCCGCGGCGTATCTTCACGCCCGGGTCGATCCTCATCGTCACCTTGGCCCGGCTGTTCTCAAGTTCCACCTTCTCCACCAGACCGATCTTTACGCCGGCCATTCTTACCGATGATTTCGTGTCAAGTCCCGCCACAGAGTCAAATACCGCCTGCAGGGTATACCCCTCTTTTTCGCCGAACTGGTACTTGCCGACCGCAAAGGTCATATACAGAAGAAATACCGATCCGACAATAACCAGTAAACCCACCTTTGCCTCTGCGCTCAATTTAGCCATAAGGACTCCCGCTTTTTTATTTCGGATTTCGGATTGCGGATTGCGGAATCAGAACCCAAATCGCAAAACTCCAATCCTCATTCGTTTCTTTTCGTTTTTTAATCCGCATTCCGAAATCCGCAATCCGCAATTGAATCACTCCGCCGTTATCGGCCCCACCGCGCTGCCGGTGATGAACTGATGCACGATGGGGTTCGCTGTGTTCTTGATCTGTTCCGGAGTGCCAATCTCCAGTATCTCGCCCTTGTACAGCATGGCGATCCGGTCCGAGATCTTGTAGGCGCTGTGCATGTCATGGGTGATGGCCACAGACGTCACGCCGAGCTTTTTCCGGAGGTCCACGATAAGGTCGTTGATGGCATCTGCGGCGATCGGATCCAGGCCGGTCGTGGGCTCATCATAGAGGATGATTGCCGGGTCCATGGCTATCGCCCGCGCGAGCCCCACCCGCTTTTTCATGCCGCCGGACAGCTCTGACGGCATCTTGTCCTCAACATCCTTCAGTCCCACGAGGGCAAGCTTTTGCGTTGCGACCTCCCGGATCTCTTTGTCGGAGAGCTTCGTATGCTGCTTGAGAGAGAACCCCACATTCTCCCAGACCGTCAGCGAATCAAAGAGCGCCGCCATCTGGAACAGCATCCCGAATTTTTTCCTCAGCTCGTTCAAGCCGAATTCATCGAGATTGTTCATGACCTGGCCGTCTACGATGACCCTGCCCTTGTCCGGAAACAGAAGCCCGATGACATGCTTGATCAGCACGCTCTTACCGCTGCCGCTGCCGCCGATCACGGTCATGCTCTCGCCCTTTTCGACGGTAAGGTTCACCCCGCGGAGTACCTCAAGACTGCCGAAGCTCTTGTGCACGTCGATGATCTCTATCATCGCCATGGCATCACCACAGGAGAGCGGACAGGAAATAATCAAGAATAAGGATCAGCATACACGAGACGACCACCGCGCCTGTGGTCGACTTGCCGACACCCTCCGCCCCGCCCTCGGTATGAAATCCCTTATAGCAGCCGATAAGCCCGACAACAGCGCCGAACACAAGCGCCTTGATGAGCCCATACCAGATATCAGTGACCTCGGTATTATTGATGCTGTTGTTGATATAGGTGACCGGGTTCGTCCCGAGCACCTTGACGCCGACGAAATAACCGCCGGTGATGCCGACCATCATGCCGAGGATCGTGAGAAAGAACATCATCAGCGTGCTCGCGATAAACCGGGGCACGACGAGGTATTTCATCGGGTTCGTGGCAAGCGTCTCAAGGGCATCGATCTGCTCGGTCACTTTCATGGTCCCCAGCTCCGCAGCCATTGCGGCGCCCGCCCTGCCTGCCACCATGAGGCCCGTGAGCACCGGCCCGAGTTCCCTGGTCATGGACAGCGTAACGACCGTGCCGATCAGCGTCTCCGCCCCGAACCGCTTGAACCCCGTATAGCTCTGGAGCGCAAGCACCATGCCGGTCGAAAGCGCCGTGGTGAGCACCACGGGAATGGAGTTGAAGCCTATCTGCTCCATCTGCTTCAGCACGCTCTTCGCGTAAAAGGGGCGGCTGAAGGTCCAGCGAAGCGTCTGGCCGAAGAAGATGAGAACGCTGCCGACCTCGGCGAGGAACCTCGAGGTCCGTCGGGCCACCGCTTCAAGGACGTGATTGATATATCCGGGGGACCCGGCTGCTGATTCCACAGAGCACCTCGTATGCGATCGTTCCGGTCATCGCGGCGATATCGTCCGCCGTGATCCGTTCGTTTCCCTGGCTGCCGATCAACACGACTTCGTCACCCTCGCTCGCCCCGGGGACGTCCGTCACATCGATCATGCACATGTCCATGCACACCCTGCCGACCACGGGGACGCGGATCCCGCGGACCAGCGCCGCACCCTTGTTCGAGAGACCGCGGCTATACCCGTCGGCGTATCCGATCGGCAGGGTCGCGATGATGCTTTCCCGTTTTGTCGTGAACGTGCGGCCGTAGCTGACCGGCACTCCGGCAGGGACCTTTTTGAGGAACGCGATGCGTGTTACGAGCGACAGCACCCGCCGCAGGTCCGCGCCGATCGCCCCCTCTTCAAGCGGGTTGTAGCCGTACAGCATCAGCCCCGGCCTGACCATGGTGAAGAAGGCGCGGTGAAAATCGAGCACCGCGGCGCTGTTCGCCGCGTGGCGCACCGGTACGTTGATCTTTTTCTCTTCAAGCGCGTTCAGAAGCGCCTCGAAGCGGTCCATCTGCCGCGAGGCGAACTGTTTGTCCCTCAGGTCCGCGTCGGCAAAGTGGGTCATCAGCCCCTGCACGGTGAGAGAACCCAGTTTCCGGAGCCCCGCAATAAACCCGGGGGCATCCTCGGGGGCAATGCCGATCCTCCCCATGCCCGTATCGATCTTTACATGGACGTCGATCGTTGTCCTGCGTTTGTACGCCGCCTCTGACAGCGCCTGCGCAACAGAAAGGCTGAAGATCGCCGGCGTCAGTTTCAGCGACACGATCGCCTCGGCCTGCTCCGGAAACGTCGCGCCCATGACCAGGATCGGCGCAAGAATGCCCGCATCGCGGAGTTCCCTGCCCTCTTCGACCAGGGCGACGCCGAACATGTCCGCGCCAAGCTTCTGGAGACGCCTTGACACCTCCACTGCCCCATGGCCATAGGCCCTTGCCTTGACAACGGCCAAGACCTGCTGCCCCTCTGCGCAACGGACAACTTCCCTGAAATTATGTTCAAGGGCATCCAGGTCGATCACGGCGCTCGTAGGCCGGTCGGCCGGAAATGCCGTCTTTGCCGATCGGTGAGGCCCCGTTTCAGTGGATGGTGCTCTCATTGATCTCCTCGAACTTGTCCGACGACGGCAGTATCTCTATCTTATCGAATGACTGCGAGCAGTCCAGGCACTCCCAATGGTGAACGGTCCAGTGTTCAAAGTCCATTTCAAGACCAAGGTCGTCCTCCTGGAAAAGATTGGTCCCTCCGCAGAACGGACACATGATGGGGTCCATAGTCGATCCTCCGATCTTTCTCACGATGAACATATCCTGGTGTCTGGGAATGAACATGACTTCTCCTTCAATCGTTCGTATGCATGACGAACACCTGCAAGCAGACCTTCCGGAAGGCCGCAAAATAAGGCGTTTTCGCCCGACCAGTAAATAAAATCTGTCGTGTTTTCAGTCATTTTAAAGCGTACTCTATCACAGAGATATGCTTTTTGCAAAATATTTTTTGCAGCATGTTACTCCCGTTCAAGGCATCATCATTCTTTACGTTATCTTGCGTATTCATAACGCTTCTCTTGACCCCGGACCTGTCTTTCTGTATGATTCATCCATGCTGTATCCACGGCGGGTATCCCCATGACGAAAAACAAATCCCTCTTCGGCCTTCGCTTCGGGTCAACTGCGGAACTCTGTCCCACGCGGGAGGAACTGGAGGTCTTCCTGAGGAGCCCGAAAATGGAAGGCGTGCGCGAATCGCACGGCAACGACTTCGCACCGTACCGTGAACTGCTTGAAAGCATTAAGTCGTTCGAGCGGCGTGAGCTGCCATACTCGCCGCTTCAGGATTATAAGGAACACATGTTCTACGGCGTGCTCGGCCATTCACACTTTTTCAGCCCCGTTCTCGCAGCGGAGGTGGAGCAGTACAAGTATCACCTGCACGCGCTTAAGACCCTCGATTTCAAGAAACCGATGGCGTTCATCAAGGCAGCCGAAGATGAGATGAGCAGGCTCAATCCTAAAAAAAAGAATGATGCGGACAAACTGGCCAGACTGAGCTCCATGATCGACGAGCGGAAAGGAACGCTCGAACTGCTCCAGAGACACCGGACGGCGCTGGTCAAAGAGCTTGGCGACATCGCGCTGTACCTTCGTGATAACCTGCTCATGATCGGAAAACGCTGCGAAGCGGCGATCGTCATTCTTGTCGAGCTTCAGATCTCGCGGAAGATGGAGAACCATCTGATCGAGGACATCAAAACGCATTTCAAGGAGCAGCTCAGGGATTCCCTGCGGGACGGGCCGGTCACCAGGCAATACCTCGAGGCCGTTAAAAAAGACGTCGCCCAGCTCTCGAAGGAGATGTCTTCAATTCTCAGGGAAGACGTATATGCCGTGACAAGGCTGTACGAAGCCATCTACGATCATGTAAGGAATACCGCGCGAGAGATCGAAACCCTAATGGCGAAGACCGAACGCGTAAAGGGCAAAGGCATCGAAGATGACCGGGTGCTCTTCGCGGGCCTGGAGAAGGTCCTCGTCTCGCTCATTTCAGGATATCACTTCGACTTGGAGCCTGCGATAGTTCGCAGCGAAACGGTGCACGAAGATGTCCTCTTGGAAAAAAGAAGAGAGCTGCTCGACCAGATCTTTAAACTTCTGCAAAAAGAACGCAGGGCGAGGCTTGACCGAAGGTCCGCTGAAGATCGAAGAAAATCCACTGATCTGGGCCACACGGGTCCTGAAAGGAGAAGCGGGAAAAACAGACGGTCAGGGGAAAAACGCAGATAACAACGATCTCAAAATCGAAACGACATGATCAATAAATCTCCCGTCTTTTCAGCCACAAAAGGCACATAAAACACAAAGTGAATCTTCAATTTATAAAGGCGTTACCTCTGTGCTCTTTGTGACTTCTGCGGAAAATCAGGCTTTTTACGGACTCAGTCTTACGCGGTAAATACCGTGAGCTGACAAAATCGAACATTTTCCTTCTCCACTTTCCTTCCTTTTCTGTTATAATGCCTCGCAAGGAGTTCCCATGCGTCTTCCCAAAGAAATGATCAAACACATCGCCGATGCGATCGCCGCGAACCTTGAGAGCAAGGGTCTGGTTGAGTATGAAGTGCCCAGGGGCGAGATAGCCGAAAAGATCGCGGGGGTCATCACCGCGGACATGATGGCGGAAGAAGCGCTGAACAAGGACGTGGAAAAGCTCCTTTCCGCGCACGCTGACGAGATCGCCAGGGAGAATATGGACTACCGCAAGGTGTTCGATATGACCAGGCAGAAGCTCGC
>JBARBN010000159.1:0-2834 GCA_049793155.1 Nitrospirota bacterium | reverse complement strand
GTCTAGGGTCAAGGAATCCGGAAATCTCGTCAATATTGAGTTGCGCCCACATGATCTGCGGCGGCATGCGACAACGTATGCATCAAGATCCAGCACTCCAATAGAAATCGTCAGCAAAGTCATTCTTCGGCACGCAGATCTCTCAACAACTCAGAGGTATCTTGGAAAAGTGAACGATTCTGAAGCGATCAGATGGATCGAGACTCTTTACGGGTAGTTCGCCCTGAAGGGGCGGGGAGATTCCTCGCCCTTTAGGACAATAGAAACCTTAAGTTGTCGAAAATATATTATAAATATATATTCGAAATGGCAATATTAACGCTTGTCATTATCCGCGAATTTTAACATTCAGTAAGAAGCTCAACTTTGGCTCATCTTCGACAGTTGATAAAAAATAATTCTATAATTTCGAAACAATACGGCATACAAAAAAAGTGTTGGCACTACCGGACATGGATAAAGGAAGCGGTTCATATTTCACGGATAGTCGGCGGCAAGGCAACACCGACTGCCTGAAAGACCTTGCCGCAGGATCCCGTACATGCGGTTCGGACCGCAAGACTTTTCCCGTTTTCCTCGACGCTCACCTCCTGCAATGCCGAGAGATCCCGCTTGATATCCGCCCATTCGAACTGATGTCCTGCGGATTCCAGTCGTCGATCCAGTTCCTTCCGCAGGACCAGGGCCAGAAAGCTGCAGAAGACATGCCCACGGATCGTCTCATCCCTCTTATGAAATATAGGGCGGGTGTCCAGCACGGACTTCACATCGCGAAAGACCTGTTCCACCTGCCAGAGCTCCTTGTACTTGAGAGCCACCCGATCGGCGGGAAGGTCCATGTTGGTCCGCAGTACCCACTTGCCGTCAAAACGGGCCTCCTGATCTATCTTGCCTCGATCAATGACCATTCCACCCTTGCTGACCTTGATATATCGAGCATATCCACGGTTTCCAACAAGCCCCTTCGGGTTGGTTTTAATACGCTCTTCCAGGGCCAGGACCATGGCTTGTCTCGCCGCTGCATCTTTTCTCTCCTGCCTGGAGTTGCGACAGACGACGTAGCGCCGACCCTCTACTATGACTTCTTTAACCGCCAGGGACGCAGGAGACTTGGAACTCGTTCCCTCGGGATGTACTTCGTGGTATCGTCCAGCCCTGGAGAGGACCTCCTCGCTTACCTCTTTGACCCTGCGCATCCTGGCACCCAGGATGTAGGGAATATTGCAATCCGGGCTCTCCAGAGTTGCAAGGGTTTCAGCGCTTATCATGCCCCGGTCCGCGACAATACAGAAACGCTTGATGCCGAAACGGCTTCTCAACCTCTCCACCACCGGCAGCAGGCTTTTGACATCGGCGGTGTTACCCGGCCACATCTCGCAACAGATGGGACGGCCGGTATCGTCGAGAATCGCTCCGACCACCATTTGCTTACGGTCCGATCTGTGATCCTTGCTGTGCCCGAACTGTCCGAGAGTCTCACCGCCTTCACCCTCAAAGTAAATAGAAGTCGTATCGAAGAAAACAAGCTCAAGGCTGGTAAAAAGATTGCGTTGTCGCCCGAACAGCCCTTCTTCGACAAGATCCTTCGTGCATCGGGGAGCAAACGGCGTCGCTCCGGTCTGGTCGTCCAAGACCTCACCGAGAAAGGCCATGGCCCGATACGCATGATGCAGGGCGATACTATCGACTCCGGCAATTGCGTGATCTCGTCGCCACTGGTGGTCACACGACCGATCAGACCCCGATACAAAGAGCCGATGCAAAACTGTGAGGAAGAGAGCACGCTCTACATCAAATTCAAACTTTCTATCCGCAAGCAGGCCATGGATAATCGTCGGCAGGCCAAGTTCCTTCCAGAGTCGCTCGAAGATCAGTGCCGGGCCGATTTTGACGGCATGGGCTGTGACATCGATTTTGCCGGAAAGAACCAGCAAGGTCTTCTCCGAAAATCTGGCCAGCGAGCGGATAAGGGTTTCCACACCCCCTTTGGCCTGAAGTTGATCAAGGCGACCAACGGTTGCGATGACGCGTTGGCAGACTTTGCCGCTGACCTTGTTGTTTTCGACGACTTGCAGGTACTGGTACCGGCCGGATTTTTTGATTCGTGCAAACATTCGGGTCTCCTATGTTGAGGACACCCTGAAATTACCGTTTAATGTCTTATTATGTCAATATATAATTTTAGTTTCGTTGGCACTACCTTTTTGAGCAACCCTAACAACCAGCATTGTAAAATCAATAGGTTGTGAAGGGAATGGAGTCAAAAATGTTCGTCAACTGTAGAAGAAAAGTTTCAGGTTGGAACGGAGGGTGTTTTATGGTATGGCTCACAGAGAGAGGATGTTCGGGTTGCAGTGAATGGCCTGAACACCGGGTGACGTCAAAAATTATTAGTACATAACTTTATGAATATACTTCGTAAAACACTTTATTCTTTTTGTATCCTACTGCTTCTTTCATTACTGGCGGAGGCCGTCGCAGGCACGGAAGTGCAAGAGAAAACCTCCGCTTTGTCACCTGATACACCGGCTCCGACCAGGTTTGTAACCCGGGGAACACAGATCGTTGATCTTCGGAAAAACGCGCCGGTTTTTTTTCGGGGTATAGGCTATTCCCCCTATCTCATCAATGAAACCCCCCTGCAAGGGGCTCCACCGGGTGATGACGCCCGTTATACCGAGCACCTCCGGCTGCTGAAGGATATGCATGTCAATTATCTCCATGTCTTTCCCATGAATATGCCCAAGGGATTTTTTTCCGCCCTGGACAAGACCAATATGGTTTATGGCCAGGACATCTGGATCCCGGGCGCCGCGGAGGATTTTCTGGCCGAG
>JBARBN010000158.1:0-4139 GCA_049793155.1 Nitrospirota bacterium | reverse complement strand
TCTTTCTCCTGACCGGCATTGTTGAACCGGTGCATCCGTCCGGTTTTATCATGTTCGCGGCGATCCTTGGCGTCTCCCTCGTCGTGAAGAAGGGCTTCTGCGGCTGGATCTGCCCTGTCGGCACGCTGTCGCAGTATATCTGGATGGTGGGGGAAAAAATATTCGGCAAAAATATCCGCATTGGTCAGTTCACCGATATCTCACTCCGGTCGATCAAGTATGTCCTTCTTGGCCTCTTCCTGTTCCTGATCGGTATTGCCATGTCGACGAACATGATGGCCCTCTTTTTTATCGCCGACTACTACAAGATCGTGGACGTGCGGATGTTGAAATTTTTCACCGAGATGACCACGCTTACGATGGGGGTCCTCATGGCTCTCGGTGTGCTCTCCCTGTTGTACAAAAATTTCTGGTGCCGCTATCTTTGCCCCTACGGCGCGCTCCTTGGTTTGCTCAGCCGCTTCAGCCCGTTCAAGGTCCGGCGGAACGAAGAGAAGTGCATCCACTGCAACGCCTGTACGAAGAACTGCCCCACGCTGATCGATGTTGAAAAAAAAGAGGTGGTGAAGTCCGAGGAATGCTTCGGGTGCCTGACCTGCGTGAGCCGCTGCCCGGCGAAGGGGGCGCTCGACCTTACTGCCGGCATCGGGAAAAAGGTCCGAGTCATACAACCCTGGCTCTTCCCCGTTATCTTGATCGCGCTGTTCTATCTGGTGATCGGTATCGGCGTGCTGACCAACAACTGGCACTCAAAGATTCCCTATGAGGATTACCAGCAGCTCATTCCTGAATTGCAGAAGGAATATTCGAACGTCTCAAAATAATCCCGACCGAGTGGTGCCTTCTCTCTGCGAGCAGATGCACCAGGCCAATGTCACTTCTTTATTGATCTTACCCTAGCGCGTAACCTGCTCATTTTCCGTGTTATAATATTTACAAAGATCAAGTATTGGAGCGAGGGAGGGACAATAATGAAACGCTTCGGGATAGCACTTTTCACCGCGGCCATCATGATAGGGTTCGTACTGATTCCCGCCGCGTCCGTGGCAACAGATACAGCAGCTGACGCTCAGGAAATTGTTCGACGGGCCGGGATTACCCTGGATAAATTCATGGCGGACAAGGACTTTCCGTTGTTCCGAGAGCATCTGGTGAAGGCCAAAGGAATTCTGATCATACCCGAGGTGCTGAAAGCGGGTTACGGGTGGGGCGGGTCGGGCGGCACCGGCGTACTCGTGATCCGCGATGAGAAGTCGAATGATTGGAGCCAGCCCGCATTTTACATCGTGGGGTCTGTTTCGTTCGGTTTGCAGATCGGCGCGGAGAATGCCGAAGTAGTCATGCTCGCCATGAGCAGAAAGGCCGTTGACTCTCTTCTCGCGTCCTCGTTCAAGCTCGGAGGGGACGTTTCAGTTGCCGTGGGGCCAACGGGGGCCGGAATGAAAAAGATCGTGACCGCCGATTTCATTTCATTTACAAAGGCCAAGGGTTTATACGCCGGACTGAGCTTTGAAGGCTCGGTGATGAAGACGGCCGACGACCTAAACAGGGTATATTACGGTAAAGACGTGCGGCCCATCCAGATCCTTGTGCAGAAGGAAGTAACCAGCCCCTATTCGGAAACACTCCGAAAGAAACTGCCTCGCTGATTGCCACAGCTGTACGGCCGAACTATCGCGTGCATGCTGAGGATGCAGTTGAAGTCCGCATGCCTGAAACAAAAAAAACGGTGGGGCTTCATCGCCTCACCGTTTTTATGATCTGCCCGTTTTTTAGATGCCTATGCCAAATCCCCCGCCGCGAATGTGATCTCGTCGCGGAACGCCTTGATCAGGTATACCGTCTTCATAAGCTCCGCATCGTTCACATCCAGCATTGCCGCGCTCAACCCCGCACCTGCAAGATAGGCAAGATACGCCGAGGCCACGGTCGATTTCAGATTCTTCGGCAGTCCGGTTGTCACGTTCGAGATCCAGACCGCCGTGTTGAGCGGCGGGTCGACCATCTCGTTCAACACTACGATGCTTTCATGGGTGTTGAGAAGATGCTCCTGCCCATTGCCCCTGGCGATGTGGACTACTGAAGGGTCGGCGAAGATCCGCTCGTTCGGGATGTCCGCCTCATTCGCTTTTTCGATCAAGTCCTCGATGACCATGAGCTTCGCCTCGAGCGTGGCTGGTACGGTGCCCTTGAGCGCCCTGAGGACGAGGTTCGACCTCGTCTCCCTGACAAGGCTCAGGAGCTCATCGGGGTCCTTCTCATCCGCAGAAAGGTAGTTGATGATCGGAGGTTCCGTACAGAGCAGGACGGCCTTTTTGAGCGCCCCCACATTCCTGGAGTCGAGGCAGAGGGGCAGATTCGATCCCTGCTGCACTGCCTCGGTCGCCATCGGGAGGGCGTTCTCGTCACCGACACCGTCCAGCGAGACCTGCACATTGATCATATCCGCGCCTTTTGCCGCAAGTTTTTTTGCCATTGCTCCGATGGCCTTCTTGTCCTTCTTCTTCACCGCTTCCATATAAGTCTTGTTCCTTACACTCAGATTATCGGCGATTACAAGCATACGACCCTCCTTTTCAATTTGTCATCCCCGAACGAGAGTATCGGGATATGATTGTTATTTGCCTTTCGTCAAAAAAGCATTCCAGATAGCATCATTCGGGAATGTCTTTTCATGGTAACTTTAATTTATAAGATGAAGCTTTTGAAGACGAGAAAGCGTCAGTTGATAGTATAGCATAATTAACGAGGAGAGAGCTAGCCGACGCCTTTAAAGTTCTATCAGGAAGGGGCCTTTTCTACACCCGGATAGGAAGGACGACGACGGGAATACCCTGATTATAAAAACGTCGCTGCACAGCGAAGATCGTGTAGTTGTGGAATACTCCGGAGAGCAACCCGGTCTTGGGAAACACCAGCTGTCCTCCGAACAGGACCGCATTCGGGAAGCGCACCAGGATTTCCGGCATAATGCGGTCGACCTCGTCAACCACATCGGTTCCGAATGATGAATAGGAGGCCGCATAATAACCATGGCATCGCATATAATGGACATAGCGGTCCAACTCCTTCCGCACTTCAGCCTTCATGGAAGACACTTCTGAGGTGCCCTTGAAGTTACCGGCATCTACGGTGCCGACCTGAATAAATACGAAGTTCTTGAAGGTACTGCCGAAGAGACGGATCACGCTGAAGAGCGTGTGAAGGCCCAGGCCATTGAACCCGTTCACGAGCAGGACCGCGGTCTTGTCCTGGGGATCGTATTTCACCTGCAGCTCCTTGGCAGTTCCCTGCTCACCCGGAAACGAGGGGCACGACGACTCCGCCACCGTAACAAGCTCGTCGAGCCGGTTCAGCAGTTTGTGCGTGTTCTGGTAATGCCGTTTCGTGAGCAGTGCGATCGTGACCAATGAACCGGTAAGGAGCAGGGTGATCCAGCCCCCTTCGAAAAATTTGAGTGTGGTCACGGTACTGAGGATACCGAACGTTAATATAAGACCCAGGCCGTTGATGAAGAGCTTCTTTTCCCAGTGGTCCTCCTTGCCGCGGACCTGCCACCAGTGGCGCACCATGCCGAGCTGAGAAAGGAAGAAGGTGATGAACACATTGATACTGTAGAGGACCACCAGATATTTCACCGAGCCGTTGGTCAGGACCATGGTGATCAGCGCGGCGCCGCCCATGAGCAGGATGCCTTTCTGCGTGACAAGGCGGTCGGAGAGCATGGCAAACTTGGTCGGGAACCAGCGGTCCAGGGCCATGTTCGAAAGTACCCTCGGACCGTCGAGGAAGCCGGCCTGGGCCGCGACAAGCAGGAGTACCGCCTCGGACACGAGTGTTACGAGCACGAAGACGACGCCACCTTTTCCCCAGTCCTTTGTCATGGTTTCGAACAACACCGCGTTCAGCGTTTTGCCGGATTGCGGCACGACACGATACAGAAGGTAGGCGATCATCAGGCCCATGACCGTGAAGGCAAGGGAGGCTGCCATATAGCGCATGGTTCGTTTGCCGGTCTTCACTTTCGGTTCGCGAAGGATGGGCAGCCCGTTGCTGACCGCTTCGATCCCCGTATAGGTGCCGGCGCCCATACTGTAAGCGCGTAGAATGAGGAGGAGCATGCCGCCGATTCCCAGCTC
>JBARBN010000157.1:0-3039 GCA_049793155.1 Nitrospirota bacterium | reverse complement strand
GGTTTCGACACCGGCGATGTTCTCGGACAGCACGGAGAAGTTCTCGTTGATCAGTTCCTGCTTCAGAAAAGGGGGAATGCCTTTGGGGCAGGTGATAAGGATCCTGGATTTGAGCATGTCGGGGGATAAAAGAGCAATAGCGTTTGCCGCAAAAGATCGCAAAGAACTCAAAGAAAAAAACTGCACCCATGTATTTCAGTTTTAATTCGCTCTGCGATCCCTGCGTTCTTTCGCGGCTAACAGATTTTGGTCTAAGTTGATACGAATAATGAAGTTTACTGGTTTGCCGATGCCATCAGGCGCTCTTTGTCCTTGAAGAGCATGTCGCACTTGTTCAGATAGAGCTTCCGCACGATACCCTTGCCAAAGGTGCTGTGGAGTACGATATCGCCTATGCGGTATTTTCCGGACATGTCATATACGCGCTCTTTGCCTTTTGTCTCGGACAGGCTGGTCTCCCACAAGGTTTCGGCTGTTTTCACGGCATCCACCTTCTTTTTCGCTATCCGGGGCTTTTTAACGTCCGCGGGGTCTCTGAACTTGTGAGCACTGCCGCAGGTCTTGCATTTTACCTTGACAATGGTCTCACCGGTCAAGGCCACGATCGCATGGTCGAGGTTCAACTTGCACTTGGTGCAGTAGGAAGCAATGTTCTCACCCGCCTTAAATTTCTCGAGCATAATGTTCTCCTTTTTCATTGATTGGAATTGATCTACCTGCAGCACTGCGGAGCGTTTGCTGAGAGGATGTTGCTCCGGAGGACTTGTCTGAACGAGACGTCTTCTCAGCAAGCTGACAGTATACACCTTTTTGACAGGAAAAGCGCTATCTCTTTTTGAGAAAAGTGCTTTAGGGGTCATCCGGGCAGCCGGCCGCGTCCAGGCCTGAGGGGCTTTTTTGACCGGCTTACATGATCGAAGTGGACACGGGTATTTTCACCACGCCTAAACCCGGTTCATGGCTGAACGGGTTCGGGTCTATTTGCCCTCGCCGGCCATGCATGAGTGACGCTGAAGGACCTTTTTTGTTCCTTCTTCAGCGCCCGAATCTTTTTAGTCTTGAAATACATTTTTTATTCTGCTAGTATGAACACGTTCAGGAGGCTCATTGCAAAGGGCAGATCATACAACCAGGGCAGTCGCGGCACTTGTCGATCTTCTGCTTATCATCGGCCTGGCACGGTTGCCGGATGTCATCGGTTTTCTGTCTGCGGCTGGATATATTCTCATCCGGGATGGGTTGTTCGATCGCCGCAGCATCGGGAAAAAGCTCATTGGGATCCGGGTGCTCTCCCTGGAGGATTCGGGGCCCGCGGCGACCTACCGGGATTCGATCATCAGGAATGTCCCGATCGTTCTTGCCTATTTTCTCTTCTTGATTCCCTACGCGGGCTGGATTCTCTGCCCGCTCGCGCTCGGCATGGAAGGCCTGACCGCCCTCGGCGACAGGGGCGGGATGCGGATCGGCGACATGCTGGCACGGACGCAGGTAGTCCTGGGGGCGCCGGTCCAGGGGGAGAAAAGGTCTGCGCCGGAGCAGCACCCCGGGCCTTCTCCAGCAGGTGCCACTGGGCCTCTCGATACGCAGCAATAAGTATTCTCAGGCGCAGTGCAGTGAAGCAAGAGATGAGAGCTGCATGTCACGTCCACGGCGTTCCCCGTGGTTGTCTGTCGGTTGCTATTGTTTGTCCAGTCTTGGTTTTTCTTTCATTGAAAGGAGTTTCTGAAAACAATGTTTATCAACACGATCATGGGCTGGTTCTCGAATGACATGGCGATCGATCTGGGCACGGCCAACACCCTGGTATACGTGAAAGGGAAGGGGATCATCTGCAACGAGCCGTCTGTCGTTGCCATTTCCGTAAAGACCGGCAAGGTGCTCGCGGTGGGTGCGGAGGCCAAGCGGATGCTTGGCCGCACGCCCGGCGATATCAAAACGATCCGTCCGATCAAGGACGGCGTCATCTCCGATTTCGACATCACCGGCGAGATGCTGAAGTACTTCATCCGAAAGGTGCACAACCGCAAATCGTTCATGCGGCCCCGCATCGTCATCGGGGTTCCCTCGGGGATCACGCAGGTTGAGCAGCGAGCGGTCAAGGACGCCGCCATCACCTCGGGCGGTCGGGACGTCTTCCTCATCGAGGAGCCCGTGGCCGCGGCCATCGGGACGGGGCTGCCCATCTCGGAGCCTTCGGGCAACATGATCGTCGACATCGGCGGCGGAACCACGGACATCGCTGTCATCTCCATGGACGGTGTGGTCTACAGCAAGGCCATCCGCGTAGGCGGCGACAAGATGGACGAGGCGATCATCAACTACATCAAGCGCAAGTACAACCTCCTGATCGGCGAAATGATGGCCGAGTCGATCAAACTCGAACTTGGTTCGGCGTACAAGACGGACAACGAACGGCATACGATGGAGATCAAGGGCCGCGACCTGGTCTCCGGCATCCCCAAGACGCTTGTCCTCGATGACGACGAAGTGCGCGAGTCGCTTGCGGAAACGGTCAGCCAGATCCTGAACGGCATCAAGCTGGCGCTCGAGAACACGCCGCCGGAGCTCTCGGCGGATATCGTGGACAAGGGCATCGTGCTGGCTGGCGGAGGAGCGCTGTTGAAAGGGCTAGACGTGTTCCTGCGTGAGGAGACTTCCCTTCCCATTATCATCGCCGAAAACCCGCTTACCTGCGTGGCGCTCGGGGCCGGCATGGTACTCGATGACGAGGAAATACTGAAAAAGGTGATCATGTAATTGGGATATTCATTTACGCTGTCAGAAACATCATGTGCGGCAATTATTTAATTTAGATTCCCGGCTTAAAACGTGCCGGGCAGGCTTTTAAACCTTTAGGAATGACAGTTATTTTTCGTCTTTCACTGTCATCCCCGGGCACTGCTATCGGGGATATGATTCAAGTTAGAGGGGTAGTGGAGTCATAAGAACACCCCTGTTATGTAATCGGAAAGCGGCTGAAGCGGATGCCCGGGTTTATCGTAAAACACAAAAAATTTCTGTCCATTTTTACCCTCTTTG
>JBARBN010000156.1:0-9150 GCA_049793155.1 Nitrospirota bacterium | reverse complement strand
CGGCGTTAGCTTATCATGCACCCGTTTTCAAAAGTCCTGCTAATTCTAATTATTCTTTTTCTGCAGGGAGAAGCGTATGAGCCCAGGCACCTATCTTCCGGTACACTTTCTGCCCGTGGTCGTTTTTCTGCTGCTCGGCTCCGCCGTCGGCATCGGGATGCTTGTCGTCAGCTGGATACTCCGGCCCCGGAACCCCTATCCGGAAAAGTTGCTGACCTACGAATCCGGCATCACCCCCTTCATGGAAGCTCATCAGAAGTTCTCTATCCGGTATTACATCATCGCCATGTTGTTCCTCATATTCGACATCGAATCTGTTTTCCTCTATCCCTGGGCCGTGGCCTATAACCAGATCGGCCTGTACGGTTTTGTGGAAATGGTGGTCTTCATTGCGATCCTGCTCGTTGGGTATTTCTATGCCTGGAAGAAGGGGGCCCTCGAATGGGAGTGATCCAGAACATATTTGAAGAAGGATACATTACGACGACCATCGATGGATTCTTGAACTATTGCCGTTCGTCCTCCATTTGGCCCATGTCCTTCGGGCTCGCCTGCTGCGCCATCGAGATGATCCAGTATTATGCCGCGCCGCAACATGATTTCGATCGGTTCGGCACGGTGCCGCGTCCTTCGCCGCGCCAGTCGGACCTGCTCCTGGTGGCCGGAACGCTGTCGAAAAAGATGGCCCCCGTAGTACGGCGCGTGTACGATCAGATGCCCGAACCGCGGTATGTCATCGCCATGGGGAGCTGCGCCGCTTCGGGCGGCATCTTCAATACTTACGCCGTCGTACAGGGTGTGGACAATATCATTCCGGTGGACGTGTACATCCCCGGTTGCCCGCCGCGGCCCGAGGCACTGATGCACGGGATCATAAAGCTGCAGGAAAAGATCAAAAAAGAGCATTATATACGGAAGTAGGTCCGGCGCGGAATCATCAATACCCCGATTTATCGCACCGGCGGCGCCGAACCACGCGGCATAAGTTTGTCTCATCGAGCTTGAACAATATATTTTGCGAGTGAGTTCTGAGGACACATGGATCCCTTACAGATCGCCAAAATGATAGAAGAAAAATTCACGGGCCAGGTGCTCAGCACGACAACCTACGCCGGGCAGGTAGGTGTGTTGCTCAAGAAGGACGTGGTCAAGGATATTTGTCTCTTCCTGCGCGACGAGCCGTCGGTAAAGATGGACCTTCTTGAAGATATCACGGCAGTCGATTATTCACGGTATCCGGGAGATACGGGGCCTCGGTTCGAGGTCGTGTATACGATGATATCGACCGTACACCACCATCGAATACGATTAAAGGTAAGAGTGCCGGATGAGGATCCGCGGGTAGACTCGGTAACCTCGATCTGGCAAACGGCGAACTGGCACGAACGCGAGACCTACGACCTCATGGGGATCAGGTTCGATGGACATCCGGACCTTCGCAGAATACTCCTGACCGAGGACTGGGAAGGGCACCCGCTGAGGAAAGAATATCCGCTGAAGGGATACTAAGTAAGATACAGCAGCACGAAACCGCAAGAACTAAATCCTAAATAAAAAGATAAGTGCCATTTTATATGATTTATGTATTTGGGGCCTTGAGTTTCTGATATTGTTTAGGACTTAGAATTTCGATATGAGAATTTAGTTCATGGTGAACGTATGTCCGTTGCCGAGACAAAAGAGATCGTGCAAAAAGAAATAACACTCAACATGGGTCCGCAGCACCCCAGCACGCACGGGGTGCTCCGTCTCGTCTTGGACCTTCAAGGTGAGACCATTGTCGGCATCGAACCTCAGATCGGCTACCTTCATCGCGGGATCGAGAAGTGGATGGAGAGCAAGACATACCATCAGGTCATCCCGATGACCGACCGGCTGGACTATATCTCATGCATGTGCAACAACCTCGGGTATGTGACCGCGGTCGAAAAACTCGCGGGGATCGTTGTCCCCGAGCGGGCGCATTTCATCCGGACGATTGCCGCCGAGCTTACGCGCATCAGTTCACATCTTATCTGGCTTGGCACCAGCGCGGTTGACATAGGCGCCATGACGGTCCTGCTGTATGCGGCGAGGGAACGGGAGCTTATACTCGATCTCCTCGAAATGGCGACCGGGGCGAGACTGACCGTGAGCTATGCTCGCATCGGCGGGGTGCGGAATGACGTCCCCCGGGATTTCATCGATAAATGCCGCGAGTTCACCGAGCTCTTTCCCCAAAGGCTCGAAGAGTACGATACGCTGATCCGGGAAAACCGTATCTGGCTCAAACGCACCAAAGGTATCGGAGTAATGACCGCCGAGGAAGCGATACAGTACGGGCTTACCGGGGCCTCACTGAGAGGCTCGGGCGTCAACTACGACCTGCGCAAGGTAGAGCCGTACGCGGCCTACGATAAGGTGGAGTTCGACGTTCCCCTTGGGAAGAACGGCGACGTATACGACCGGTATGTCGTGCGTCTCGGCGAACTTCGCCAGAGCAACCGCATCATCAAGCAATGCCTCGACATGATGCAGCCCGGACCGGTCGTCACGGATGACGCGCGCTACGCCATCCCCGAGAAGATGAAGGTCATGCAGAACATGCAGACGCTGGCCCATCAGTTCGTACTCATGAGCAAATGGGTCCCCATGCCCAAGGGTGAAGTGTACGTGGCCACTGAAGGCCCGAAGGGTGAGCTTGGCTTCTATATTGTAAGCGACGGGAGCGGCAGGCCCTACCGGATCAAGATCCGCGCCCCTTCGTTTGTGAACCTGAGTGCCCTTTCGAAGATGGTGACCGGCCATATGATGGCGGACGTTGTCGCCTGTATCGGGACGATCGATATCGTGCTCGGCGAGTGCGACCGATAGAGGAGAGGCACCCGGATGAAATTGAGAGAGATCGTTAACCTTCTTCAAGCCGAGGTCCTGGTCGGGGAGGAGCACCTCGACGACATCGAGGTGGACAGTTGCTTCAGTGCCGACCTTATGAGCGACGTGCTCGGCCGCGCCCATGCGAACGGCATCATGGTCACCGGGATCACGAATCCCCAGGCAGTACGGACTGCGGATATTGCCGATATCAAGGCGGTCTGCCTGGTGCGCAGAAAGCAGCCCGAGGCAGAGACACTGGCCCTGGCAAAACAGAAAAGGATCCCGTTCTTTACGACAAAGCTGACCATGTTTGAAGCGTGCGGTATTTTGTATATGAATGGGCTCAGGGGAGTGGCCGAGCGGCAATAGGCGATGACACCGCAGGGCAAAGAGCATGGGAGTCAGGACCGGGTTACCAAGACCCAGGAGATCGTCTATGACATGACCGTGAGCGAGGTCATGGCCACTGATGTGTTGACCGTCCGGCCGGAACAGACCATGTCCGACCTCAGGGTTTTCATGCGGGACAAGCGGATCTCAGGAGCTCCTGTCGTCGAAAACGGGAAGCTGGTCGGCATGGTCAGCATCGAAGACCTGATAAACGCCCTGAGTGAATGCGATCTGGACACTGAAATTCGGTACAAGATGACGACCAAGGTAGCATGCCTGTATGCTGACGAACCCCTGGTAAACTGCATTGCAACGTTTTCCCGGCATGGTTATACACGGTACCCTGTTGTGGACCGGCAGGGGCACTTGGTCGGCATCGTCACCAAGGGAAACATCGTCGAAGGCCTGCTCAAGAAACTTGAGATCGAGTATGTCCGGACCGAGGCGGAAATAAACGAGGCGCGCCAGCGGCCCACGATGCGGCAGTTCTTTGAAGACGTCATAGCCGATGACATCAGCTTCATTTTCAAGTACCATATCGCCGGTCAGACTCTGAAAGACGCGGGCAAGGCGGCGAGCGAACTCAAGCACGCGCTCAAAAAACTGGGCGTCTGCCCCCCGCTCCTCAGGCGGATCGGGGTTGCCACCTACGAGGCGGAGATCAATCTTGCCGCGTATACACAGGGCGGCAAGATCATTGCGCATGTGGAAAAGTGGGGGGTCATTGTCGAGGCGATCGACGCAGGACCGGGCATCCCCGATATCGAGCTCGCGATGAAGGCGGGGTATTCGACCGCGTCCGATTGGGTTCGGGAACTCGGCTTTGGGGCGGGCATGGGCCTGGTCAATATCCAAAAATGCTCCGATGAGATGGAGCTGAAATCAACCGTGCCCGACGGAACACACCTGACCATGCGGTTCTATTATACGAGTTGACAGGGCTGAACGATGAAACTGAATGACCTTGTAAAGGAATTCGGGCTTGAAGTAAAAACGGCTTCCCATAACCTTGACCGTGAGGTGAAGAGCGGCTACGTGAGCGACCTCCTGTCGGATGTCCTTGCCCACGCGGATGAAGGAACCCTCTGGGTCACGCTCCATATCCACCAGAACATCGTGGCCGTGGCGCTGCATAAGGACCTTGCGGGAATCATTCTGGTGCAGGGCAGGCAGCCCGAACAGGACACCATCATCAAGGCCGAGGAAGAGAACATTCCGATATTAGTAAGCAGCCTTTCATCATTTGAGCTGGTCGGGAGATTATACAAGGCGGGGATCCGTGGCGCTGAGGCGCATTAAGGCCGACCTGCACGTGCATACGTGTCTGTCTCCCTGCGCCGGTCTGGACATGTCGCCCCTGGGGATCGTTCATGAGGCCCTGAGAAAAGGGCTTGACCTCATAGGCATCTGTGATCATAATTCCGCCCAGAACGTTCTGGCAGTCAAGAAGGTGGGCAGGCAAAACGGGTTGATGGTGCTTGGCGGGATGGAAGTCGCTTCGTCGGAGGAAGCGCACCTCCTGGTGTTCTTTGAACAGGACGACGACCTGCTCCGGTTCCAGGAACTCATCTACCGGCATTTGCAGGGCAAGAACGATGAGCGTGCCTTCGGCCAACAGGTGATCGCGGATGACGAGGACGGGGTGACCGGATTCTGCGACCGGCTTTTGATCGGGGCGACATCGCTGCCGGCGGCGGCTATCGTTGAAGCGGCGCGCGCATCCCGCGGTGACAGCCTCGTGATCGCTGCGCATGTGGACCGGGAGTCTTTCAGTATTATAGGACAGCTTGGATTTATTCCTCCCCAGCTTGCTCCTGATGCGGTCGAGATCTCGCAGCACACGACCGTGGCCGAAGCAGCAGACCGCTTCCCGGATTGCAGGAAGTATCCGGTCGTCACCAGTTCGGATGCTCACGGGCCAGAGGACATCGGAAAGCGGTTTACGTGCTTCACGATCGAGGACGGGACCGTAGCCGAGATCAAAAAAGCGTTGGCAGGAAGAGACGGCAGGAAGGCAGCGTGTTGAGACGGTGGAAGACATCTCCCTGCATATCCTCGACATTGCCGAGAATTCGGTCCGTGCTGATGCAAAGACAATTGAGATCATCATCGTTCGCGATACGGCGCGCGACCTCCTTCGCATCGAGGTCAACGATGACGGCAGGGGAATGGATGTCGAGACGCTTGCGAAGGTCCGGGACCCTTTTTTCACCACCAAACACAAAAAGACGGGACTGGGGATACCGCTCCTGTCCCAGGCAGCGGAGCAGGCCGGCGGGATGGTTACCGTGGACTCCGCTCCCGGCAAAGGAACGAAGGTTTCCGGTACGTTTCGCTGGAGCCATGTTGACCGTCCGGCGATCGGAAGCATGGCCGATACCGTTCTCACATTGATCGCAGGCCATCCCGACCTTGATGTCATTTATGAGGTTCGGGAGGGCGACAGGGACTTTCGGCTCGATACGCGGCAGATCAGGAGTGACCTCGAAGATGTGCCGCTCAATACCCCGGCGGTTCTTGATGCGATCAGAGACATGCTGAAAGAACAGGTTGTATTCGAGATGTAACGTTGACGATAGATTCAGTTTTAAATGGCCAAGAGGTAAACGATGAGTAACGAAGCGGTTGAACAGCAGACTGCAACAAACAACGAGTTCGTAACACCTGCCATGTACCTGAAGATCGACGAGATCGTAGCGCGGTACAAGGGCAAGCCTGGTTCGCTCATCCCCGTGCTCCAGCAGGCGCAGGACGTATGCGGCTATCTGCCTCATGCGGTGCAGCGATATGTTGCCCGGGGGCTCGACATGTCGCCGAGCGTGGTCTTCGGTGTTGCTACTTTTTACTCTTTCTTCACGCTCGTGCCGCGCGGCAAGCACGTGATCCGGGTCTGTCTCGGCACGGCCTGTTATGTGAAGCGGAGCGAGGAGATCCTCGATAAGATCAAAGATGAACTCGACCTTGAGGTTGGAGAAGTGACAAGGGATAAAAAATATTCCCTTGAAGCCGTGAGGTGCCTCGGCGCATGCGGTCTCGCGCCGGTTGTCGTTATCGGCCAGGACACCTACGGCGACGTTGCGGCAACCAAGGTGATGGATATTGTCAGGAAGTACGAATAGGAGCAATTTCTCATTACGAAGTCCGAAATTCTAAATAATATCGAAAATCCAGGCGTTCAGGATTTAGATATTCGAATTTAGAATTTCCCCGATAGGGGGTCATATGGCAAGGCTGACGATCGCTGATCTGAAAAAGATAAAGGAAGAGTATCATCAGGGGTTGCGCGAGGGCGGGTTCCGGGCAAAGATCACGGTGCATATGGGGACCTGCGGGATCGCCGCGGGCGCCCGGGGCATCATGAACACGATCATGGACGAGCTGGCCAAATCCAAACTGAAGGATGTCGCGATCACTACCTCCGGATGCGCCGGACTCTGCAGTCAGGAACCCATGATCACGGTCGAGCTTGCCGGCGAGCCCCCGGTCAAGTACATCGCGCTAAACGATGATAAGACCAAAAAGATCTTTGCCGAACACGTTGTCGGGGGCAAGCCGGTTCCGGAGTATGCACTGGTTGTCGGGCATGAGACGACGTACTAACGGCGCATTGGAAATTGAAGATTGGAAATCGGAAATTAAAAAAAGCAAAAAGCAACTCGCAGCTCAAATTTAAAATTTCCAATTTTCAATATACAATCTTCAATATATTTACGGAGTAATTATCGTGGAAACGACGACATACCGTTCTAACATAATGATCTGCGCAGGCACAGGTTGTGTGGCAAACGGATCGCTCAAGGTGAAGGACGCTCTCGAGACCGAGCTTTTGAAGCGAAACCTCCAGAACGAAGTCAAGATCGTGCTGACGGGGTGCAACGGGTTCTGCGCAAAGGGTCCGGTGATCGTGGTCTACCCTGAAGACATCTTCTACCAGTTGGTAAAGCCCGCAGATGTGCCGTATCTCGTGGAAGAACACTTTATCAAGGGGAGACCGGTCGAGAAGTTCCTCTATACTCCGCCGACAGCGAAAAACACGATTCCCGTGATGAACGAGATTCCGTTCTTCAAGCACCAGGTATTGCGGGCGCTTCGGAACCGGAGTCTCATCGATGCGGAGAAGATCGAGGAATATATTGCCCGCGATGGCTATATGGCCGCGGCCAAAGCGCTCACCGAAATGACGCCCGAGCAGATCGTGGCGGATGTAAAGCGCTCGGGGCTGCGCGGACGCGGCGGAGCCGGGTTCCTGACCGGCCTGAAATGGGAGCTCTGCGCGCGGGTCGCCGGCGACATCAAATACATCCTGTGTAACGGCGACGAAGGCGACCCCGGCGCATTCATGGACCGGAGCGTCATGGAGGCCGACCCGCATTCCGTGCTCGAGGGTATGATCATTGCCGCAAAGGGCATCAATGCTCATTATGGTTATATCTATGTGAGAGCTGAGTACCCGCTCGCCGTGCACCGTCTTCAGATAGCCATAGATCAGGCCAAGGATCGAGGTCTGCTCGGGAAAGACATCCTCGGCACGGGGTTCGACCTCGATATCGAGATCTATCAGGGCGCTGGCGCTTTTGTCTGCGGTGAAGAGACGGCGCTGATGGCGTCCATTGAGGGCAAGCGCGGCATGCCGCGGGCCAAGCCGCCGTTTCCCGCGCTCAAGGGTCTGTGGATGCGGCCGTCGGTGCTGAACAACGTCGAGACCTTTGCGAACGTGCCGCCCATCATCCTGAACGGCGCGGACTGGTTCTCGAGCCTGGGGACCGAAAAGAGCAAGGGTACGAAGGTGTTCGCGCTCTCGGGCGCGCTGAACAACATCGGCCTTGTCGAGGTGCCGATGGGCACCCCGCTCAAGACCATTATCTTCGATATCGGCGGAGGCATCAAGAACAACCGGAAGTTCAAGGCCGTGCAGATGGGCGGCCCGTCGGGCGGGTGTATCCCCCATACGCTCATCGACACGCCGGTGGATTTCGAGAACATCAACAAGACGGGCGCGATCATGGGGTCAGGCGGCATGGTGGTGATGGACGAGACCACGTGCATGCCCGCCATGGCCAAGTTTTTCCTCGAGTTCACCGAGGACGAGTCCTGCGGCAAGTGCGTGCCCTGCCGCATCGGCAACAAAACGCTTCTTTCGATCCTCACCCGCATCACGAACGGCGAAGGCCGCGAAGGCGATATCGAGCTGCTGCTTGCCCTTTCCCAGCAGATCAAGGACACTTCGCTCTGCGGACTGGGACAGACCTCGCCCAACCCGGTGCTTACCACGATCAAATATTTCCGCGATGAGTACGAGGCGCACATCAAGGAGCACCGCTGCCCGGCAAGGGTCTGCACGCCACTCGTCAAGTTCGTGGTGGACAAGGATAGATGCAAGAAATGCGGGCAGTGCTTCAAGGCCTGTCCGACCGGGGCGCTCAAGTGGGAAAAGGGCCAGGTTGCTTATATCGATCCGGAAAAGTGCACGAAGTGCAAATCGTGCATCAAGGCATGCAGGTTCTGGTCGATTGATTAACACCTAACCTCGCCACGAAGGCACCAAGGCACTAAGAAAGAATTTATTGTTTTTTACTTTGTGCCTTCGAGCCTTAGTGGCAATAATGGTTTGCTTTTAAAAGGTAAAAAAATATGATCGTAACGGTTGATGGAAAAAAAGTAGAAGTACCTGTCGGGGCGACCATCCTCGAAGCTGCGAACGCGGCCGGTTCGAGGGTCCCGACCCTTTGCCATGACAACAAGCTCCATCCATTTGGCGCATGCCGGATCTGTCTGGTTGAAGTGGAGGGAACACCGCGTAAGTTTACGCCGTCGTGCACAACGCCGGCGATGGACAATATGGTTGTCAGGACATCGACCCCTGCGCTGATAGAGGCGCGGCGGATGGTGCTCGAACTCCTGCTC
>JBARBN010000155.1:0-9972 GCA_049793155.1 Nitrospirota bacterium | reverse complement strand
GCCACGCCCACGTCGGCCACCGTGATAAGCATTATAATGGCGATTGCCAGTATTTTGCAGCTGATCCACATTGAGATCCCTTGCCCGTCTGAACTACTTTGCCCTACTAATGGTTAGTTATGCCGGTTCGGCTCGTAGGAGAGTGACAGATTATGTGAAATACTACATGAATCATGGAACCGAGTTCATTTTATCATATATGCAGAGTTCAGGAAGGATCAGGCAATTCATGACGAAATGAAAGTTAATGTTTTGCGTCCCTCGTCCCTGCGAATGAAGCGAGCGGCCGTCCGCAGGAAAAACTAAGCAGTCAACTCCCTGTCGGTGTCCTTATTGGCTTCGAGCAGAAGGCTGTTGGTGCTCGCGGTCACATTGATATCTTCCGTCACCTGCCCGTGCTTGATGCAGAACTGTCCGGTTGACCAATTGACGATCTCCAGGAACGCATTGGCCCCTCTGAGTTTTCCCACCGAGGCATGCACGATCTTTCCGTTCAGAATATAGAGCTTGCCGCTTCCCCGTTCTCCCTCGATCTCCACCATGGCCGTCTTCAAGCCTAAACTCAGGATCTGAATGATGTCGGGAAGGCTGAATTCCTCGATCTTGCCCGTAAGTCCTTCTTTGGGCTCCCGGGGCGCAGGCGGCGGGACCTTGCTTATCAGTTCATGGATCTTTTGCGTCAATTTCCCGATATCAAGGGGTTTTGAAATATACTCCACATCGCCCCCGATGATCTTTGGATAGTTCTTGTCAGGCGTAATGATCAGTATTTTCCGTTCCTGAGCTATCGCCATCTGAAGCACAATATGAGAAACACGGGTCGTCGCCTCCGGCTGGAGCGCTTCGATGTCGGTGATGACGAGGACAGGCTGCTTATGCCTGATATATACGATGGCGTCGATGGAGCTGGACGTGTGGTAGACCTGCATCTCGTCGGCATTCGTGCTGAGCTTGATCAGTGCCGCGATGTGATTTTCACGTTCGAAGATCAAGATATTCTTATCAGCGATCTTGACGGCAGGCACTTCCTTGATGATCGATAAAAAGACCTCAACCACCTCGGGATCGAATTGGCTGCCCGCGTTCCTTCTTATTTCCTCCAGCGCCTTGTCCTGGGACAGCGCCTTCCGATAGGGTCGATCGGTAGTCATGGCATAAAAGGCGTCAGCCACGCTGAGGATCCGGGCCCCAATGGAGATCTGCCTGCCCTTAAAACCGTGGGGATAGCCGCTTCCGTCATAGTGCTCATGATGCTCACCGATGATCGAGTCCAGGTTCCACGGAAACTGGATCTGTCGCAGGAGCTGGACCGTATGGATCGGGTGCTCTTTGATCGGTGTAAGTTCGACCTGATTCAGCCTGACATTTCCCTCGAGGATCTGTAGCTGGATCCCCACCTTGCCCAGGTCCCTGAGCAGCGCCGCCATGCGGATGGAATCCACGAGATCTTCTTCGAGCCCCATCTTCGCGCCCAGCTTGGCCGCCAGCTCTGCGACGAGATGGTCGTTATTGAAAAAATAGCGGTCGTTGACCCCGAAGATCTGCAACAGGCGATCGGCAAGGGCAAAGACAAGCTGCTTTGAATCCCCCAGTTCTCTCCGCAGTACCTGTTCGGTCTTGACGGATGTGCGGATGAGATTCTTGAATTCATCGGTGTTGATGATAAAGCCGTTGTTCTCCCGGGAGACGGGACCGATAAGGACGGTTTTGACCCCCGGCCGGATCTTTTCCGCGATCAACTTGAACCGTTCTCCCTCGATCCCTTCCATGACACTGCCTGCTATGATCAAACCGATATCTTTATCTTGAAGGAGCCGCATCGCTTCGAGGGCAAGGTGGGTCTCAAAGACGGGGAAATCATCGGTCTTGAATATATTTTCGAAAAATGATTTTTCGTCTTTGTTCTCTATAAAAACCAAAATGCCCGGTGCCATAGTGCTCTCCTTTATCCTGAACATCCACTCCGCAGCGCGACCTTCGGCCGCAGCCAATGCAAATTGTAAAATTCAAATTGCAAAATTGAAGTATGACCGCGGGTCATGGTGCCTTTTCCCCTCATTTTGACCTTTGCATTTTGCACTCTGCGTTTTGCAAATGTTGTTTCAACCAGTCGTCGCGAACATATCAAGTTTGAAAAGAACTAACATAGCTGTCTGATGACGCAGAATGTTGACCTATAAGACTTCCCGCGCTTTCTCACCCGTAACCCGATTATTTCGATTTTGGAGGCATCGCGGCGTCGTATCTTTTCAAATAGTCTCCTGCCATTCGCTCCGGATCGCAGCCCAGTGCCTTTGCATAGAGCATGAGAAATCCCCGCGTATAGGCACGCGCGGGCAGTTTGTCATACTGTTCCTCTTCGATGAATTCGAGGTAGCGCGTTCCGACCTTCGTTATATCGGCGATATCCCGCATCTGCAGACCATTCTGTTCTCTCAGCATCTTGATGGCGGGTCCGGTGAAATCCGCGATGAAGTGGGAGACTGGCGTGACCGTCTCGTGCATGGTTTTTGGAGGCGCCGGTTGTTTTATCAGCGGTTCCGAAGTGCTGAAGTAGCGGTTATCCGACGGCAGTGTAAGCGCCGGCTGGACCGGACGGGGCTGACTTGGAGGCTCCGGCGGGAGCGGCAGTTGATCCTGACGGCGCTGATACGCCGGCTCAGTGGGGAGCGACAGTTGATCCTGACGGCGCTGATACGTCGGCTCCGGCGGGAGCGGCACTTGATCTTTACGGCGCTGAAACTTCGGCTCGGACGGAAGCGGCAGTTGATCCTGACGGCGCTGGTACGCCGGCTCAGCGGGGAATGCCGGCTGGTCTTGACGGGTCTGATATGCCGGGTCGGACGGAAGTGGCGGAAGATCAGGCAGTTCTTCCTGCCCTTTCAACTGTGCGTCGTACCGTTTCCGGTTGTCCTCGTACACCAGGGTCCGGTAAGCGTCTTCGATCCGCTGGGTTATCGCGGCAGTCTCATCGGGGCTGAAGAGCGAATAGAGCGCAATGGAATTCGGTTCGTACACCCGCCGAACCCGCTCATAGGCCTTGTGGATCTCCTGGGAGGTTGCCCGGGGGCTTATCTCCAGCAACTCGTAGTAATTCAAATCTTCTATTTTTTTTATCATGGCAATTCCCTCACGCTCAAAATGACAAGCGCCAATGAGGCCGCGCCCCAAACCCGGTTTCTGTCACCCTATCGGCCGGCTCCGAGCGTATCGAAGCATGACGGCCCGCATAACCCGGAGTGACACCTTGGACTGATCTGGCATTCGAAATATGAACCTCCCCCTTCTTTCAGAACAGCATGCTGAGCGTAAGCTGCTCTTTCCTGAGCAGGTTGTGGACGATGCGCTCTATGCAGCGCGACGGCCGTGAGTAGGGGTATTCGATCATGAGCGGCCGTTTGCTCCGGATGGATTGCCAGACGCAATCGTCGTATTCCACATAGCCGAGATATTCAACGTTGATGCCGAAGTATTTCTGGCAGGCGCTTTTCATAGAGAACCCGATCTGGATGTCGTTCTTGGTCCTGACCTGGTTCACGATCAACTGGGGCTTGAACTTGAGCACTTCCAGTTCGAGCACCTCGCCCACTTCCCGCTCCATCGACTTCACGCGCTCGATGAGGTCGTAGGGGGTGCGGATGCCCATAGTGTTTTTCTGGTCCATGGCCGCATCGATAAGGTCCTTGATATTCTGATCGACTACCACCTTTTTGAACCTGCGGTAGAAGGCGCTCTTGATGAAACGGTAGGCGTTCTCGATGGCCGTGGGCTCGGGCAGCACGACCAGGATGCCATGGTCCGAGAACAGGAAAAAATCAAGGATGTTGAACGAGGTGCCTGCGCCGAGGTCAAGGAGGATGTAGTCCGCATCCAGCGTCTCGAGGTGTCTGAGCAGACGAGTCTTCTGCGCGAAGTTCGGGTTGGCCGCGTCGAGAAAGTCCTGGGCGCCGCTGACAAGGCTCAGGTTCGGGATGCTGGTCTTGATAATGACTTCCTGGATGGTCTTGACGCGACGGTTCAGAAAATCCGAGAGCGTCATCTCCGGGACGCCGATACCGAGCGTGGTGTGAAGGTTCGCGCCTCCCAGGTCAGCGTCCACCAGCAGGACCTTTTTCTTGAGGCGCGCGAGGGTGATGCCGATGTTCCCGGTAATCAGGCTTTTCCCGATCCCGCCCTTGCCGCCGCCGATGGCCCAGATCTCTTTCTTGCGCAGAGCATCCTGGAGCTCGATCATCCCGATAGGTTCTCCCCGGTCGTCGCCGCCGTCATTGTTCCCGTTTCAGACGCTTCCGGGGACAATGCTTCTTCCAAGGTCGTCTCCCCGAACGAGGAAGCGTCCTCGTCCTCGCCCTCAACGACGGGGACCTCTTCCATGACCTCTTCTCCCGCCTCGAGCTCCTGGAACTCCTTGAGCGTCGGAAGTGCGGAGAGGTCTTTCAACCCGAAGTACTGGAGGAATTCCTGTGAGGTGCCGTACATCATGGGCTTGCCCGGCACGTCCTTCTTGCCTACGATCTTCACGAGGCGGCGTTCCATGAGGTTCCGCATGATGCCGCCGATATTCACGCCGCGGATCGCTTCCACTTCCGAGCGGGTGATGGGCTGTTTATACGCAACGATGGCGAGGGTCTCGAGCGCGGGCTTCGACAGCCTGGTCGTTGTTCTAACGGTCTTGAATTTTCGGACCCATCCGAAGAGCTCCGGCCGCGTAGCGAGCTGGAATCCGCCGGCTACTTCGGCAAGCATAAGACCGGAGCCCCGGTCGATGTATTCCTGCTGGAGCAGCCGGACCTGAGCCTCGATCTGTTCAGCCGTTGCCTCTTCAAAAATGCCTTTGAGCCTGTCCAGGGACAGGGGATTGCCCGAGACGAAAACGAGCGCCTCGATCGCGGATTTCAGTTGATGATCTTCCAAAATGAGCCTCTCGAATCTAACCGGAGGCTACGGAGGAATACTTTGGAACCTAATTTTTTCACGTGTCTCTGAGTCTCCGTGGTTAGAAATTGTTTTTACATCGCCGTCGGGTCGCCCAGTCTTCCGAGCGCCACCTTGGCGTTCATCTTTACATCGACGTCCGTCGAGGTCTCCATGATCTTCCGGATCCTCGGGATCGCGTCCTGTACGAGCGCCGTGTTCGAGCTGCCGATGTTCCCGAGGGCGGCCACGGCGTTCTTTACCGCGTTCGGGTTGCCGCTGTCCAGATATTGCATCAGGCGCGGCACCAGGCCTGCCACTTCCGCGGGATAATGCAATCCGATAGCCCCCAGGGCGAAGAGAACGCCTCCGCAGGTCGCCTCTTTTGAGAACTCAAGCACTTCCACGAGCCGGGGAAGGATCCCCCTGATCAACTCGGGCGCGTTGATGCCCACCTTGCCCAGCGCATGAGCCGCTGACTCGCGCTCGTCGTCATCGCCCCCCTCCAGCATCTGGATCAAACGCGGGACGGCGTCTTTTACGAGGTCCGTATGGGCGAACCCGATGTTCCCGAGGGCGTAGGCCGCTTCCTGACGCACGAGGCTCTGGTCACGGTTCAGAAGCGATTTCAGTTTGGGGGCGGCCTTAGCGGCCGCATCCTTAAAGCTGAAACCCAGGTTCCCGACAGCGTTCGCCGCGTCGATCTTGATGAACATATCCGGGTCGTCGAGCAGCGCGATCAGGGTCGGCAGGTGCAGCCGGGTGTCGTTCGGGTAGTCGAACCCGACGCGCGACAGCAGGTTCAGTGCGCCGGACCGTACGTCACCGTTTTTCTCGGCAAGGAGCTCAACAAGATCGCCGATGAGTGATCGGTCCGCATAGATCGCCGTCTCGATGTCTCCGAAATTTTTTTTCAGGGCCAGGGCCTTGATGTCGGGTTTCATAAAATCGTTCTTAACCACGGATGAACGCGGATGAACACGGATAAATATTTATTGCTGCTTATTTTTTGCGGTCCTCTGTGGAGAATGATTTGCATTCTTTACCCGAACAGGTTCCCTGTGGCCGTGTCCCTGTCCCGGGTCTCGATCACGGCCTTCATGATCCGGATCGCGCCGAATTGCTCGATCTGGAAAGCCTTTACCACGCGGGTCTTGATCAGCTCAAGGAGCGCGAGAAACGTACCGATCACCTGTGCCTTCGACGCGCTCCCTTCGAAGAGGTCAACGAAGAGCAAGCTGTCGACCACCTCCAGCCGCGACAGGATGCGGGATATCTTCTCGGTGATGGAAACGGTTTCGGACGTGATCTCGAAGCCGGCATCAGGCACCCGCGCCATGACATCTTTGAGCGCCGCGAGCAGATCGAAGAGGTGAAAGTCGAAGAGCAGGGGTTCATCGTCATCCGAGATGTCAGGCGTTGCCTCGGATGGCCGCGTGTACACCTGCGACCAGGTCCCTTCCTTGTCCTCGAGCGTTACCGCTGCTTCCTTGTAGCTCTTGTATTCGAGGAGCCGCCGGATGAGTTCGGCCTGGGGGTCCGTGCCTTCGTCTTCGCCCTCGGGATTTTCGGAAGGCGGCAGCATCATCTTTGATTTGATGTGCGTGAGCGTGGACGCCATAACCAGGAACTCGCCCGCGATCTCCATATCGAGGCTCTTCATGAGGTCGATGTATTCGAGGTACTGCTGGGTAATGAGGGCGATGGGGATGGAGTAGATGTCGAGTTCGTGCTTCTTGATCAGGTGCAGGAGAAGGTCCATTGGTCCTTCGAATATCTCCAGCTTTATCTGGTACGACATGGGTTGTAGCACCTCTCCTTGCACACGCTTTCCCAGATTGCGCTGTGCGTTATATTCTTTGAGGAAATTAGCCTTATTTGCCCGAAAAGTCAAGAGAAAATAACACAAGCAGGGCTTGCAGCTATGCAGGGTGAAGCGCAGGGCGTGAGGCTTAAGGCGTAGGGAGAGATGACAGAACGAGGAAGGATGAGGGATGAGGGATGAGGGACGATATCGTTAAATAGTGAATTCAAATTCCGGACATGTTTCGCCTGACGTTTCGCCTGACTCCCTTTTGGCTTAAAACGCCGCGCTTCGAATTTCATGTTACTCTCCGAGAGTGTCTGGTATAATCTCACTACGGGAGCTGAACGATGATTACCGGCAAAGACGATTACACGGAAAAAGAAATCCTGCGCATGGTCAGGCGCTGCGTCCCGCACGAGCGCGTGCCGAAACGCGTGAAGATCAAGGACAGTTCGGATTTTTTCCACGTGGACTACGATGATGTGGTCGTGCTCAAAGGCGTTCCCTTTCTCGTCCGTAACAATGAGCGCGAGGGCCGGTTCGGGCTGGACGATGAACCGAAGTTCTGGGTCAAGCGGTCCATCAATCTTTTAACGGGCGAGACGAAAATTCTCAAGTGGGTGTTCAAAGAGCAGTTTAACGTCAAGATCGGCACCCTCGTATTCGAGTGCGTGCGCAGCCCTCACAAGGAGGCGCGCATCCTGGAGCTCGTGCGCGGCCGGGACGATTTCATGCAGGGAAGGACGGTCCCCGATTCGGCAGGCAATCCCCTCAGGATCCTTGACTATATTCACGGAAGGACGATCGCCCAGAACACGCTTTCGCTGGGCAAGGACCATGAGGACTTTTTTTGTCATTTCTATCCCGCGCTGCTGGAGGAATACATCGGCATGGTGAAGGCCATCCGGTTCCTGCATGAGAACGGCGAGAAGCACGGCGATGTCCGGCGCGACCACGTGATCAAGGACGATGTCACGGGCCGGTACCGGTGGATCGACTTCGACTTTACCTATCGCCACGGAGAGAACCGGTTCGGTTACGATCTCTTCGGTTTGGGTAACATCCTTATTTATATCACGGGCAGGGGAGATGTCATCACGCACCGGCTGCTTCATGACGATCCTGATGCCCTGGACCGTCTTTCCGATGACGACATGAACATGGTGTTCCATAACCGTGTAGCGAACCTCGGGAAGGTCTATCCTTACATCCCCGCTGCTCTGAACCGGGTGCTGATGCACTTCTCGACGGGTGCGAAGGTATTTTACGAGACTACCAATGAACTGCTGGACGATCTGGGAGAGGCGAGGGAAGAACTGAATCGATCATAGACTAAAGGAACGGGAAGACCGGGCGTCGGGGACAAACACGTTACCGCTTCTGGTGTTCTCTTGATAGCCGCGTCAGGCAGTGAAAGAAAGGATTCCACCTCATGATGACCGAACAGGACACTCCCGTCAAGGACAAGCATCTCCTGGTTGCCGTGGACGATTCGGAAAGTTCAAAACGCGCTGTGCTTTATGTCGCCGACCTCCTCGGAGGTCTGCCGGGCTTCGCGGTGACGTTATGCAGTATCATTCCCGCTCTCGAAGAGGACTTTTTCGACCGTGAAGAGCAGCGGCAGGCATGGATCAAGGAAAAGAAGGTACAGACCGGGAAAATGCTCGAGAACTACCGTCAGGTCCTGATCCAGTCGGGGTTCCCTGAAGACAAGGTCAGGATCAGGTCCTTTGTGATCAAGGGAAAATCGTTCGCCGATGCGATCCTCAATATGCGCTGCGATCTCACCTGCTGTACCGTGGTGGTCGGCAGGCACCACAAATCCAAGACCGAGGAATTTATCTTCGGCAGCACGTCAAGCAAGCTTATTCACGAGGCCAAGAACTGCGCGGTGTGGGTGGTGGAGTAATAGAACAGGTGCAAAAGGGTCAGAGGGTGATTCAGTTCGGAGTGAGGAGTTCGGAGTGAGGATCATTCGACTGTCGCTCATGATGGTGAGCATGAGTCGAACCAGTTTTGCGTCGGGAAAGCAGAGTGCAATGTCAAGGAGTCGAAAGCGATGGGGGATACAAGACTATTTGCCGATCATCTGACGAACAAACGCATACGGTGTATTGTCATAGCGGCATCACTCCTGACCGGCTGCGGAACGTTCGCTCCGCACGATCCAGTGGCCCCGGCCTCTCATCATGCGCAGCGCACATATGATGAAGCGGTCAGAAAGGGCACTGTAGTTCCGGCGGTGGAGGGGAAGGAAGATCGGAAGTGACTCGGGATCTTTTGACCGGCCTGGTCAGGCCGGGAGTGATTCACCGGGAAAGAATTACCCAGGGCAGTAATTCAAGTTCGGAGTTCGGAGTTGAATGCAAACATGCAATCGCAGGACATCACACTCTCGGGACAAACCGTGCACTTCTGGAAGGGCGGGGCAGGCCCCGGACTTTTGCTGCTCCACGCGGCATGGGGAGATGCTGAACTGTCCTGGGATCGTACCTGGGACCAACTCTCCGGCTCATATACGGTTGTTGCGCCTGATCTCCCCGGGTTCGGGCGGTCATCTCACGTGCATAAACCGTCACTCTCAGACATGACAAAGATGCTTAAAGAACTGATAGACGCCCTGAATCTGGACCAGGTGATCGCCGTTGGAAATTCCTTAAGCGCGGCCGTGGCCATCCAGTTCGCAAATGACCATCCAGGGTCGGTCTCTCACCTGGTGCTGGTGAACGGAGGGTACATGCCGTTTATTCCGGGTCCGATCAGGAAGATCATTGCCCTGCCGATCGTGAATCAGGTATTCCGCCGGTTCATTCGCCACCTCACCTTTTCCCTGCAGACACTGAAACGGTCCTTTGCCGACCCTTCCAAACTGCCTGCCGGGTTCTTCGAAAAAATTCTGGGTAATGCACCCGCCTATTCCAGGATCTCTTTTGACATTGTCATGAACATGACGAAACCCCTGGCGAAGCCGTCTCTCCCGACGCTCCTGGTGTGGGGTGCTCAGGACGGCCTGGCTGCGATGAAGCAGGCGCAGGCGCTGCAGAAATGGATACCCGAGGCAAGGCTCGTTACGATCGAAGGTGCGGGCCATATGCCCCAGGTGGAACGTCCGAAGGAATTTGCGGCTGTTATCATGGGACTGGCAGGGAAGTAGAAGTTGCTCTCATAAAGAGGGGCAAAAAATAAACCACAGAGGGCACTGAGGAATCAGGAGGAGAAAAGACCCGTGAAAAAAATTTACATTATTTCCG
>JBARBN010000154.1:0-18381 GCA_049793155.1 Nitrospirota bacterium | reverse complement strand
GTAGGTGTCTGCATGGGAACGACCGTGGCGAGCCAGCTGAATGCCTTGCAGTTCTATAAAGCCTACCGCGAGCACGGCTCGGCGCCGATGACGTCGGTGGACAGATTTTTGAAGGGAAATCTCGCCGAGTATATTGCGCGCAGGATCGGGGCGCGGGGTCCGCAGATCTCCGTAGTGAACGCCTGCTCCTCCTCGACCGACGCGATCGGCGTCGCGCTCGCCTGGCTTAAAGGCGGACTGTGCGATATCGCGATCGCAGGCGGGGCGGATGAGTTGAACCACGTGCCCTACTGCGGCTTCAGCTCCCTTGGCATTGCCAATCCCGGTCTGTGCTCGCCCTTTGACCGGGACCGCAAAGGCCTCAACCTTGGAGAGGGTGCGGGAGTCATGGTCATTGAAAACAGGGCAACGGCGCGCAGGCGGGGCGCGTCATCACCGATCTTTCTTGCGGGTTATGGCACCTCAAGCGACGCCTATCACCTGACTGCGCCCAGTCCTGACGGTGTCGGTTTGAGAGCAGCTGTACATGACGCAATGGCGGAAGCAGGTATCGGGCCACGCGAGGTCGGTTTTGTCAATGCCCACGGCACTGGAACTCATGAAAATGATATGGTCGAGGGAAAGGTGCTGGCTGACATCTTCGGACCGGATCTCATCATGCTATCGACCAAAGGATACACGGGACATACCCTGGGCGCTGCGGGCGGCATTGAAGCAGTGTTCACGGCAGCAGGACTCCGGGAAAAATGGGTGCCGGTCAGCGCGGGTTTTCAGAACAAAGATGAGGCTATCTCCATTGCTCCTGTGCAAAAAAAGACCGCGATCACCGGCCGCTTCGCCCTATCTACCTCGCTCGCCTTCGGAGGCACGAATGCCGCGATCGTGATCGGACGGGAGACATGCGTATGAAGATCGCAGGGATAGGCATGATCTTCACGCAGGGACTGGGCATAGACAGTCTTGAGAAGGCCCTGAAGAACGGATGGCGGAAACCGGGTGAAGTGCCTGCTCATCCGGTCACCGGCGGCGCATTGCCGGCGTACCTCGTCGATCTTACCTCAGCGTCCGTTAAAGCGTTGTTAAAGAGGGTCAGGCGATCGGATACCCTGAGCAAGATGTCCGTGGTCGCGGCGTCGGACGCACTTGCTGACAGCGGGATTGAAAATATAACTCAAAAAAAGCTCGGCATCATCATATCCACTGCCTTTGGTCCGCACGTTACCACGTTCGATTTCCTGGACGACATCCTTGACCACGGGGATGCTGCCGTGTCGCCGACCACGTTTTCGAACTCGGTCCATAATGCCGCGGCCTCCTATGTCGCCATGTCCCTGAATATCAAGGGCCCGACACTGACGATCTCTCAATTCCAGTTCTCATTCCAGGCAGCGCTGCAGCTTGCACAGGCCTGGCTGCAACAGGGTCGCTGCGACTATGTCCTGGCCGGGGCAGTGGACCAGTACGGAGAGGTCCTTGGATATGTTTCCGATCATAAACTCAAGACAGCGAAGGACGGCCGGATCAAACCCTTCACCTTCAAACCTACCTGTCAGGTTCCGGGCGAAGGCGCCGCTTTCTTTCTCTTGAGCCAGGGAAGCGGGGGCAGGGCGTATTGCGACGTCAACGCTGTTTACATCGGCGACGATCCGGATCGCGGAAAGGCCGTCGATATCAACATCATCGATGCCGACGGCATGCTTCCCGATGAGTCAGCTTACCGGTCGTCCCTGTCGGCCGATATCCCGACAGCTGCTTATTCGCCGCTTTTCGGCAGTATGATGATCGGCAGCGCATTCAATGCCGCGGCAGGCGCGCTGATGCTGAAACAGCAAACGCGCTATGCCGCCCCCGTGCTCGACAACCCTCACGGGATCCATCTTCTCACGGAGTCGGGGAAAGGCGGAATCGAATCGATCCGCTGCATCGGGATCAACTGTTACGCGGAGAAGTCGGCGATCTATTTAACGAGGGCGTGAATCTGATTAAGTCAGTTACGAATTAAATTCATGTCAAAATGGAAAGAAAATCTAAAGAGCATATTTACCACGGATTGACACTGATGGCCACGGATAAATAAAATCAAACTCTGTTTTTTGTTTTCAATCCGTGTCAGTCCGTGAACATCCGTGGTGAAAAGAGATTGTTTGTCAGTTTCGGCTTGTTCGTGTCAGGATATGAGGCTATAAATCATGACCATACAGGAAATTGAAGCTACGTTGATTCAGGGGATCTCCTCGATCACGAACCAGGACGCCTCAGCCGTTTCTCCGGATGTGCCGTTCCACGATCTGGGGATCGACTCGCTCGGATTCATCGAGATCCTCGTGTTCGTGGAAAAGTCATTCAAGCTTCCACTGATCGCGTCGGATCTGACCAGGAAGGACTTTGAGACCATTCACGCCCTGGCTTCGTTCATCAAAGGGAAAGAGTAGTTCAGGAGCGGTCATGCTGGTGTCCAAACGCAAGCGGTACCTCTCCGGCTCCGACTGGGTGATCAACACCTTCGATCACCTGATGAAGTCCGCGACCTGCGCGGGCAATATGTCACAGGTGGTCCTCCAGTTCGATGTGCCTCTTGATGAAGATGAGGTCCGGACGCAGGTGAGCCGGTTCGTGGATCAGTTCCTGGTATTGCAGGGAAGCGTGGGACGGGACCTGAAGCTTGCGCCTTACTGGAAGATACCCGCTAAGGTTGGGCACGGCGTAACGTTCGTTGTGCATCGTGAGGACGATGGGTTGTCCGACAACGTATTCCTTCCCGCTCTGGAACGGAGCGCGAATGGGGCGTTTCGGGGCGACAACGATCATCTTGCGTTTTATCTTTTCAACGGCCGCGAGCGAAGCATGCTCGCCATGACCTTCGATCACCGTATCCTCGACGCGCGCGGAGCAGAGTTGTTCCTGGACCTGTTCCAGCTAAGTTTAAAGAAGGGTGCAGCCAGGGTGTCCGGGGACATTGCCTTTGCCTCTACGTCGGCCTTGACCGGGTGGTCGAAAAGGTTTCTGGCGGGCAGGAACGTGAACCGCAGGATCATGACGCTTTCGAAAACAGCCACGCCGGAAGCCCTGCAGCTTCCGTCCGGACGCGACCGGTGCTACCGCTATCGGCTTCTTGCATTCAATGAAAAGGAGACCGCGGACATTTATGAGCGGGCATACAACGAGGCAGGGTACCTGATGGAATCGCCGTACCTGCTGTCCGTGATCGTGCAAAGCATGCGCGATCTGTTCGGGACCAGGCGAATGAACGGCGTCAGCTACCTTGTCCCCGTTACGATGGACCTGCGGCCTGGTTTGGACAAACTGCAGGAAATATTCTTTAACTACGTGTCGTACCTGTTTTACCAGGTCCCGGTCCACGAGGTAGATGACCGTAAGGGGCTCATTGCCGCGCTGAAGCAACAGATGTACGAGCAGGTGAAGTCGGGTTTTCCTAAGGACCTTGTGGAAGCGAGCCTGTTGACCCGCATCGCCCCGTTGGCCGTGCTGGGGAAACTGCTGCACCTTCCGATGAAGGGGAAGATGGCCACTTTCGTCTTTTCCCATCTTGGGAAGAGCTCATATCAGCATCCCGATTTCATGGATAAAGGGATCGCGAATATATTTCACATGCCGCGTGTTCCGGTGCCCCCCGGGCTCGGGTTCTTCAGCAATTATTACAACGGTCGGCTCAACCTGGTGATCTCCTATCTGGACGGATTGCTCAGTGATGAAGAGGTCCGGATGCTGGAAGCGGGTATACGGGATCGCTACGGAGTTGCAAAGGACTCATGAATATTTCGTGTGATGTTCTCGTGATCGGCGCGGGTGTTGCCGGCGCGTCTGCGGCTGTTGCGGCGGCGCGGGGCGGAGCGCGGACGATGCTCATCGAAAAGGAACGATTTCTCGGCGGAACCGGAACCGCGGGTATGTTCCAGTATATCTGCGGTCTCTATCTGAATGGTGATGACATTCCGAAAGAGACATTGAACCAGGGGATCGTGCGAGAGCTTGTTGTCCTGTTGAACAAGAGGTCGCCGCATAGAACAGTGAAGAAGATGGGCCGGGTGTACGTGCTGCCGTATTCGGCCGCAGATCTGCAATTCGCGCTCGCTTCACTCTGCACCGCTGAGAAGAACGTTACGGTGCTGCATGATGCTGCTGCGGTCGCGGTGACCGGACGGGCACCGGGGATCGGGAGCGTCACGGTAAAGGGTTCTGACGGAGGAAAGGAGATCTCACCGCAGGTTGTTATCGATTGTTCGGGAAGCGGCGAGATCGCGGCTCTGGCCGGGGCGGAATTCGACCTTTCAAGTAAGGAAGAACGTCAGCTGGCAGGATTTACGATTCACCTCAAAGGCCTCCAGGGCCCCGATGATTCGCTTGCGCTCAAGGTCCCCTATCATCTTGCCCAGGCTGTCAGGCAGGGGATGTTCTCGCCGGCGGTAAGGTTTACGACCTTCAGTCCCGGAGATGCGGATGGTGAGGGGTATTGCAAGATGAGCATCGATGCTGAAGAGGGACCCGGCAGGGAAGAACAGACGAGAAACGACGCCGCAGCAGTGCATGCATATCTCGCGTCCGTTATTCCTGCTATTAAGGGGTCCACCATTGCCGGAACTTCAAACAGGGTGCTTGAGCGCGAAGGCAGAAGGATCAGGGGAGAATATACGCTCACGAAAGACGACGTGCTCTCCGCCAGAAAATTTTCCGATGGGATCGTAAAAAATGCCTGGCCGATCGAGCTCTGGGACCGCTTGAAAGGAACGGTCTACAAATACCTCCCTCGCGGAGAATATTATGAGATCCCGTTCCGGTGTCTTGCGGTAAAGAATGTCGAGAACCTGCTCACCGCAGGACGCTGCATATCGGTCACCCACGAAGCGCTCGGCTCGACGCGCGTGATGGGCGCCTGCGTGGCGCTTGGCGAGCAGGCGGGAAAGGCCGCCGCGTACCGGGTCAGGAACGGGAAGTATCCGGAGTACGTGAAAGAACCATAAATCTAAGGATCAGGATTAACCACGGAGACACGGAGCCACGGAGAAAACCACAAACAGATGAAATTGGAATGATGAGATAATGTCGAAAAATGATTGGCGATATCTTCAGAGCTTCTAGTTCATCAGTTTCATGTTATTATGAATCCTCCGTGTCTCAGTGCCTCCGTGGTTAAAATTGAATTTGACGTATCAGGGGGTATCAGTGAAAATATTACTCGTGAAGCCGAATCCGCAACTGCTCGTGGCGAAGCGTCTCCAGGAGGGGTTCCTTCACCTCGAACCGTTGGAGCTCGAAATGGTTGCCGGCGGCCTGCCAACGGAAGACGAGGTCGTGATCCAGGACCTGAGCTTCGAGAAGGACCCGATCATCGGTTTTCAGAACAAAGTGCGCGAAATGAAGCCCGATATGGTCGGATTCACCGGATACAGCAGCCAGTCGGGCCTGGTCAAGACCCTTGCGGGACTCGTGAAGAAACATGATCCTAAGATCGTGACCGTGGTCGGCGGAACGCACGCCACGATCATCCCCGCTGATTATGCATTGAATGGCGAGGGCATAGACATCATCGTGCGCGGCGAAGGCGGGACCGCGTTCGCCGAGATCGTCAGACGTTTTAAAAAAGGCGAACCGCTCGCGTTCGGCGACGCGGTCCTCTCGCCCAAAGATCCCGGGTTCGCGGAAAAGGCCGCGGCCCTGCCTCCGGAATTTCCTCCCGTTGACCGGATACCGCTGGCACGTCGCGATCTTGTCGACCGCTCACGCTACTTCTGCGTCTGGACCTCGAGCACGGAAAAAAAACTCGACACCATCTTCCCGCGGACCGCGAGCATGCGCACGTCGACCGGATGTGCTTTTTCGTGCTCCTTTTGCGTTGTCCACCACTTGATGCGCGGCAAGTATCTCCAGCGGCAGCCTGAGGATGTCGTGGATGAGATAGAGAAGATCGCGGAGGAGCATATTTATTTTGTGGACGACGAGACGTTCCTGAACAAGGACCGGTTGACCAGGATCGCGAACCTGCTGCTCGAGAAGGGGATCAAAAAGAAATACATCAGCTGGGCCCGGGCTGATACGATCGTAAAATACCCCGAATTGTTCAAGCTCTGGAAGCAGGCAGGCCTGAGCGTGGTCTACGTCGGCCTCGAGGCAATGGTCGGATCGCGGCTCGACAAGTATAAAAAACGGACCAGCGTTGACACGAACCGAAAGGCCATTGAGATCCTGAAAGAGATAGGCATCACCCTCCATGCGAGCTTTATGGTCGACCCGGACTTCTCGGTCCAGGATTTCAAGGATCTTGAAAAGGAGATCATGAAGGTCTGCCCGGCCGAGGTCACGTTCACCGTGTTTTCTCCGTCGCCCGGGACCGAACTCTGGCACACGCATAAAAACGATTATATCGTAGACCCCTATCTCTACTATGACTGCATGCACACGATCCTGCCGACCAAGCTCGATATGAACAAGTTCTACTCCCACTTCGCCAAGCTGTCGCGGGTGGCACTTCAGGCGAACCCGCTGCGGGTGAACAAGGTCAAAGTGCCCCTTCGGGAGACGATCAAGATCATCTACCTCGGAACGAGATATATTTTCGCGATGCGGAACATCTATAAGGATTATTTGCCGAAGAACAGGGTATGAACATATTTGACTCCATAAAACGCGAGACCGAGGCTTTTTCCCATAAAACGGCGGTCATTGAGGATGATGACCGCATTAGCTACGGACAGCTGATCGCCGCTGCTGAACGAACTGCCGAGGCATTGCGGAAGGTCGGTGTCGGACGGCTTCATCGCGTCGGTCTTCTCTGCGGCGACAGCATAGACTACATCATCGTGAGCCTTGCCATTCTGTCGCTCTCGGCCGTCGTGGTCCCGGTTTCGCCGGAGCAGACAACGGAAGAAGCAGAGAACGTTATCGATATCATCGATATTGAATTTCTGATCGCCGAGCCTCATCTGAGACGAGGAGGATCCGGAGACCCATTGCAATCGAACGGTCTCTTTAAAAAAGAATTTATCATCGTGAAAAGAACGGCCAGAGAACCTGCGAAGGCCGAATATTACCGGGTCAACCCGGCGTTCATCCGGTTCAGCTCCGGTACGACCGGTATGAGCAAAGGGGTGGTCCTTTCTCACGAGGCGATCATCGAAAGGACTGATGCCGCTGACCGGGGACTGCGGATAACGTCGCAGGACATCGTGGTCTGGGTACTGTCCATGAGCTTTCACTTCGTGGTCACGATACTCCTGTTCCTGAGGCGCGGCGCTGCGATCGTGCTCTGCGGTCACAATTATCCGAAATCGATCATAGAAGGGATCATGTCGCATAAGGGGACATTCATTTATGCCTCGCCTTTCTATTACAGCCTCCTGTCTCGTACCGAGGCGTTGCCGGGTGATGCCTTGAAACAGATCCGCCTTGCGGTCTCAACGACCATGAAACTTCCCGAGCAGGTTGCAGATGCATTTTTCATGAAGTTCGGTTTTGAGCTGACCGAGGCGTATGGGATCATTGAGGTCGGTCTTTCCTTCATCCGGCTGACGGGGGCAAGGGACAAGCGTTGTTCGGTAGGGAAAGCCCTGCCTGATTACGAGATCAAGCTCGACAAGAAGGATGCCGATGGCGTCGGAGAAATTCGGATCAGGGGCAAAGGGATGCTCGATGCATACTACTCGCCGTGGAGGGGCAGGGACGAACTTTTGACGGATGGCTGGTTCAAGACCGGCGATCTCGGGAAGATTGATGCGGATGGATTTCTTACGATCGTGGGCAGGGAAAAGGACGTGATCAATTTTGTGGGTATGAAGATCTTCGCTCAGGAAGTCGAGTCCGTTCTTAACCAGCATCCGCAAGTGAAGGAGTCGCTGCTGTATGGCGCTGCACATGCGGAGTACGGGCAACTTCCGATAGCAAAGATCGTAGCACGTCGTGAGAGCGGCGAACTGAATGCGAATGACCTGCGGCGCTTCTGCTATCAGCGCCTGGCTCAGTACAAGGTGCCGAAGGACTTCGAATTCGTCGACAGCCTTCCTAAAACGGCAAGCGGAAAGATCAAACGATGAAGATCCTGCTGATCAATCCTTTCGGCTCGAATTGGGTCGAAGGCAGGAAAGATGTTACCGAGACCGCTATTCGTATGGCTCCGATCGGCATCCTGTCAATTGCCGCCTATCTTTTGGAAAAAGGGCATCAGGTGGAGGTTCACGACTGCCGGGGCGCAGTTAGCCTCATCGGCGCCGAAGATGTGCTCTCTCGCGTCAAGGCCTTCAGACCCGATATGGTCGGTTTTACGGCGGTGACGTCTGGTTTTCTGAATGCGTATCGTCTGACGGAGGAGATCAAAAAAACGGCTTCTCACGTTACCATCGTTTTCGGCGGCGTGCATGTCTCTGCCTTGCGCGCAAAGATCCTTGAATCCTATCCCGCCATCGACTTCCTGGTCACCGGAGAGGGAGAGAAGGCCATGGCCGAGCTGGCCGCGGGTGCCAAACCCGGTACGATCCAGGGACTGGTATATCGCGAGGGGGCCGAGATCAGGGACAACGGTCTGCGGACCGATCTGTGCGAGCTTGATGCATTGCCGTTTCCCGCGTATCACAAACTTGAAGGGTTCCCGAAAAAGTTCGAGGCAGCGCTGTTCAATTACCCGAAAGCGCCGTCAGCGACGATCATATCGAGCCGGGGCTGCCCCTACCAGTGCTCGTACTGCGACCGCTCGGTCTATCGCAGGAGCTTTCGCTATAACTCCGCTGAATATCTCTATGATCACATGGCGTTCTTGAAAAAAGAGTTCAATATCCGGCACGTATTCTTCTACGATGATCTGTTCACCTTTAACCGCGAGCGCATCGAGAAATTCTGCGGGCTCTTGCAGACGAAACCCCTCAAGATGACCTTTAATTGCGCGGTGCGTGTGGGGCATATCGACAACGAACTGCTCAAAATGCTGAAGGCGTCGGGCTGCTGGATGGTGAGCCTCGGCATCGAGTCGGGCGCTCCCGAGATCCTTGCACGGCACAAGACCAAAGTTGATTTTAATGAGATGAAGACCACGGTGCAACGGATCCAGAAAAGCGGGCTGAGGGCCAAAGGTCTTTTCATGATGGGACTTCCCGGGGAAACCGAGAAAACGATCAAGATGACGTCCGATTTCATCACGGACCTTGAACTTGATGACATGAACATGACGAAATTCACGCCCTTTCCCGGCTCTCCCATTTATCAAACCATCCATGACGAAGGTGTGTTTGAGGAAAAATGGGAACTGATGAACTGCCTTAACTTCGTCTTCGTACCCAAGGGGATTGAGTCGAAGGAACGTCTTGATGAGCTCTACAACCGGTTTATCAAGCGCTTTTACACCGGAAAGAACTGGACCCGCAAGTTCGGTCCGTTGATGTTCAAGTCTCCCCACAGCACCTATCGGATTTTCAGGAACCTGCCGACGTTTCTCAAGATCAAGCGTGATTTTGAACCTCATGAATGATCCTGCCGGTTGTCCGGTTTGATCGATCGCCAAGAGGTTGCTTCTCCCCGGGTCGTGCGGGCCGGCCCTTTTCCATTTTATTGACAAAACATTCTATTTCTTGTATCTTGAGGACGGTCTTTTCGTGTACGGGTAAACTGATGGAATTGATCGTCGGTGGAGTGGACAGCGCGGTAGAGGGCAGCATACATCGTGCTGGATTTCGTGGAGTTGACTTTTGATCCCTTTGCGAGACATTAACCCGACGGAGCGTTTTGCCATCGTCACGTTCACCCTGATTTTTCTGAATATCGCGGTGTTTATCTATGAATTGACCCTGGGGACGGTGGATGGAGAGAAGTTCATCGTTTCCTTTGCCCTCATCCCGAGAAGGTTATTTTACCCTGACACCGTGATGAGCGGAACGTTACCCGCAACAGCTACCCTGTTCACCTCCATGTTTTTGCACGGCGGCTGGCTGCATATCTCAGGCAACATGCTTTATCTCTGGATATTCGGGAACAATGTGGAGGACGCCACCGGGAGGGTGCGTTTTATCGTTTTTTACCTGCTCTGCGGTCTCTTTGCCGCCTATGCTCACGCGTTCATGGACCGATCCTCGCTTACGCCCATGATCGGGGCAAGCGGAGCTATTTCAGGAGTGCTTGGCGCCTATCTGCTCCTGTATCCGCGGGCTCGGGTCGTTACACTCGTCATGTTCGGTTTCTATATAAGAACTGTTGAGGTTCCAGCCATGATCGTATTGGGATTATGGTTTGTGTTGCAGTTTTTGAACGTCCTGGTCTCGAGCGGCTCGGGCGGAGGGGTGGCGTGGCATGCGCATGTCGCCGGGTTTGTAGCGGGGATATTCCTGATCGGGCTGTTTAAGCGAAAAGACGTGTTGTTCGATGGTGGGAGGGGATTTCGCTATCCATGATCGTTTCCTGTGAATGCGGCGCAAAACTCAAGATCGATGATGCCAAGCTGTCCGGCAAGGCGATGAAGGTGCGTTGTCCACGATGCGGCAATGTAATCCCATTACAGAAGCCGTCTTCGGCGCTGTCCGCGCTCCCTGAGAAAACAAGCGCTTCATGCGCATCGCGCGCTTCGTTATCAGACGCCCTGGTGCTGGTTGCGCATGACAGCGAAGTTGTCAGGAAGACGGTTACCGATTTTCTGTCTGAAGCCGGTTTCCGGGTTGATACCGCCGCTGATGGCGTTGAAGCGCTCAAGAAGGCGATAGAGAAAAGACCGCAGGGTTTGGTGCTTGATGTGGGACTGCCGGGCATCTATGGTTTTGAACTGTGCGAACGGTTAAAGTGCAATCCGGAGACACAATCGACTAAAATTGTGCTTCTTTCATCAGTGTACGATATGCGGCGGTACAAACGTACGCCGACCAACCTGTATGGCGCCGATGATTACATTGAAAAACACCATATCCCGGATTTTCTGGTGAACAAGCTGCGTAAACTTATTTTCCCGGAACAGCTTGAAGTTGAATCGCCCGGGATCAAAGAGCATTCTCATCACGACCTTCCCGAGATGTCACGGCCTCCGGCGCGGGAATTCGAGTCGTCCCTGCTCAGTCCCCAGAGCCCCGCACGGACCGAGAACGCGGTCCCTGATGCGTTTCCATCCCGGTCCGCAGTGCCGAAACCTGCATCAATGGACGGGCAGGAAGGGTCTGCGCTTTTTCCCGAGTCGCTCAGTCTCGATGCCTCGATCTTTCAGAAAGAAGAGTGTGATATTCCCCGGGTGGATGAAGCCGATCCCGAGGCCGTGGAAAAGGCGCGGCGCTTCGCGCGGATCATCGTGTCCGATATCGCCCTCTATAATCAGGAGGCAGTGATCGAAGGCCTTGAGAACGGGACCTTTTATAATTTGCTGGGGAAGGATATTGACGAAGGCAGGGATCTGTACGAAGGGCGTGTTCCAAGCCTTATCAGGGAGAAAAAGGACTACTATCAGGAAGCGTTTGATAATTTTATCGCAGCGGCACAAAAGAAGAATGTTCGTTGACCCCGTTAGAGATAGCGCAGCCCGTCTGTTAGCGGGGATGGAGGCTTTTCCACGGATAAATAATCCGTTTTTCACTCTAACGGGGTTGACATACGGATATAGTTAGTATAGTATGAAGCGGTTTTGTCGGGGCGTAGCGCAGCCTGGTAGCGCACTTGGTTCGGGACCAAGGGGTCGGAGGTTCGAATCCTCTCGCCCCGACCATTTTTATTATTAATGGCAGTAGGCATCATCGTATCAACAAAAGGAGCACCTTGAATCCTATTTTTGCCGCCACGAGGTGTTCATGAGTGAGAAGGAACTGCCGGTTGACGATCTGATAGGCTCAGATCCTTACAACGAGGATAACGAGGAAAATAAAAGCAGCGAAAAGGAAAGCAGCACCGACTCCTCCGACGGCGCATCCGATGTCCCGGCATCGAAGGGCCTCGATGCCATCAAATATTATCTCAAGGAAATTCGCAAGACCCCCCTCTTAACATTCGAGCAGGAACAGGAACTCGCAAAGAAGATAGAAAATGGCGACCAGGTCGCTCGCGCCAAAATGATCGAGGCGAATCTCCGGCTCGTTGTGGCAATCGGGAAAAAATACATCAATCGGGGTCTGCAGTTCTCGGACATTATTGAAGAGGGCAATCTTGGCCTGATCCGCGCCGTGGAAAAGTTTCAGTATCAACGAGGGTTCAAGTTCAGTACATACGCGTCGTGGTGGATCAAACAGTCAATCGAACGGGCGATCGTCAATCAGACAAGAACAATTCGCCTGCCTGTGCATATCGCCGAGATCGTCAATTCCTACATGCGCTCTGTACGCCAGCTTACACAGACTCTTGGCCGCGATCCTCAGATTGAGGAGATCGCCAAAAAGATGAAGGTCACTGTTGATAAGGTCCGGAGCATTTCGCAGGTGGTTCGCGAGACATACTCTTTGGATATGCTCATAGGCGACCAGGAGGAAGAGACCCTCAAAGACATACTTCAAGACACCAGCTCACTATCACCGGCCAGCGCATCTGAGGACATCAGAAGAAGGGAGCATATAGATGACTGGCTGCAACAGCTGTCGGTGAGTGAACGGAAAGTAGTTGAACTGCGGTTCGGCCTGGGTGATGGCGATCCAAAAACGCTCGATAGTATCGGCAAGGAGTTCGGTATCACGCGCGAGCGGGTCCGGCAGATCGAGACCCAGGCGCTCAATAAACTGCGAGTCATTACACGGAGAAAGAAAATCGATTTGGAGGAAATGCTCTGATGTCAACAAGTTGGAAATTTTAAATTGGAAATTGGAGATTTAAGATTTTCAAAGGGCAATTTTTCAATTTCCAATTTGCAATTTCAAATTTTCAATATTCCTTCGGAATATGCCCCTGTAGCTCAGGTGGATAGAGCAGCGGTTTCCTAAACCGCGTGCCGGAAGTTCGAGTCTTCCCAGGGGCACCATAATAAAACAAGCCTTCAGATTCTACGTGGAAGGCTTTTTTATTTTCTCAGTCGTAATATGCACTGTTTGCATTTTATTCTATTGTCTGCCTAATCAAGTTACGGTTCAAATAACCGGACCATGGCAATTCCGTGATCATTCCTCAGCAACATAATCCAAACAGCAGCCTGCGCTGGACTCAAAATTATGCCTTGAAGTAACTTGACAAGCGATAGTCGGAATATCTTACAACTAGCTTCAGATAATACTTTTGTACCTATTTGTTCATCGATTATATTTATAATAGATTGATATTTAATGTATTTTAAAAACGGAGTTATAGTCGAAAAAACTAACAACTATATAGTTGCGAAGATATAAAGCCCATATATTCAATAGCATGAAATCTGGTATTCATATTGCAAAAATAGGTTAAGAAATAAAATTTTACAAGAGTTGATTTTATAATTAGAACTTTGTTTTTTGTGTTGTTAACGTAATGAAGTTTTCAATAATGCCTGATCCGGAAAAGCTCCCGCTTAGTTTTTTCCCACATTAGCAATGAAGTTCCTTTTTGGAATGAGCCGGAAGAGGAGCGGAAGTATGAAAACAGGGTAAGACGTGTGAGAAAAAAATCATTTTAAAAGTATGGTATTACATGCAACATCCCTTTATTGCTCACATTTCTCATAACCTTAATTAAATATGGTATGATTGTCACTTGCATCCAGGGATTTACAGCATGATATAAGTCTGGGCAGAATTTTTCTTGACGCTCTATCTGGATTATGTTAATAATCAACTGAAAATTGGGAATCCTTGAATTATTTAAAGCAGACTAATTTTAGTGGAGGAAGTCAGACATAGTCATAGAGCATGTGATCACGTCCGGAACTGGGAGTGTAATGTTTTCAATGCCCCCGAAACCTATTCGGTTTAACAAATACACTCATCGAACAACGGTATTCATGTATTGCATTGCGCTGCATGTCCACTCCTCCAGATGCAGGGTCAAGAAAGTTCTTCAACGACGAATACTGGGAACAACGTCGGAGGCATAGTGGTAAACGCGATTTCTGAAGAACACCTGAAAGATCTCTTCTCGACTGAGACGTGGCACGACCAATTCACGACACTTTCCGACAGTCTTGGATTCTCTCTCAGCATCTATTCGCCTGATGGAACACTTATCTTCGCCCCGATGCACACTCCTTCCTTTTGCCAGGGGTTGTGCCTGTCTTCCTCCTCATTCAAGTCAAAATGTGAATCCTATTGTCATCCTTTCATGATGAACACGATTGCGGCGGGAAAACCCGATGTCTTCAAGTGTTATTCAAAGATCATGTGCTTTGCCTTCCCCATCGAATACATGGATGAACATGCGGTGGTAGTGGGCCAGGGATCCTACGCATCGTACGAGGATTTTCGCGAAAGCGTGAATATTCTTGCTTCCAACGGCCTTGACACGATTTCCATAACAACTCCACTCGCCTTTACCAATGTCCAGCAAACCTGGAAAGTGATGGGTTTTGTCGCTGACTCCGTCGGCCGGCTTCTCAAAAACGCCCGGGAAACCGTTGCTCTCAGGAGCAAGATCGAAGGTCTGAAAAGCATTATTGGGAAATGGGGAGTCGCCGCAGAGGAGCGTCCTGAAACGCTTTATAAGGAAATGATAGACAAGCTGTCCTCACTGCTCGATATCGAAAGCATCGCTATCCTTGTCTTTGACCGCAAGCAGAAAATATTTGCGAGCCTCTATAGTCTGTCAAGAAGCATCGGGACTACCGGGGCCGTCTTTATCAACGAGCAAGACAGCATCGTGAAGGAACTTGCCGGTGGAAAGCCCTTTGTCCTTTCAGCAGAACACGTTAAGGATCCCAGGGCGGATCTCCTGAACGGCATGGGGGCCCTGTATTTTTTCCCTGTTATGGTTTTCAAAAAACTGGAAGGGATCCTCCGGGTAACCGACCGGGTTCTTAAAGAAAGTGACAAACAAATCATTATGGCATACTGCCAGCAGTCGGCACTTTCCATAGAGAACCAGCGTTTGCACCAGGATCTTGACAAGAAATTTGACCGGTTCGCTGAAGTTTCGGAACTCACAAAAACAATAACGCACATTCGAAATTATGAAACACTGCTCCAGACGATCCTTGATAAATCCGCGGATCTGCTCAAGGCAGAGCAGGGCTCCCTTATGCTTCTGGATCACGAGACCGATGACCTGCTCGTGGAAGCAAAAAAGGGTAACATCGAAAGAATTATGGAAAAACTCAGGATCAATCGCGGCGAAGGCATCGCAGGCAAAGTGGCTGAATTCGGTGAAGCCATCCTCGTTGAGAACCTTGAAAATGACCCGAGAGTCAGGATGAAGAACAGACAACATTATAAAACGAGGTCATTCGTCAGCGTACCCCTTAAGATCGATGATCGCATCATAGGCGTGATCAATCTCTCGGACAAAACATCCGGCGAGGTCTTTGATGAGGAAGATCTGAAGCTCATCCAGTCCTTTGCGACCCATGCTGCTATCGTCATGGAGCGGAATGTCTTCTATAATAGAGCGGAGGAGCTCAAAAAGCTGACCATAACCGATTCCTTGACGGGTCTTCTCAATCGAAGATACCTGAACGAGCGTCTGAAGGACGAAGTGGCCCGTTCCGAACGTTATGGCCACCACCTCAGCCTTCTCATGCTGGATCTTGACGGTTTTAAATATTGCAACGACACCTTGGGGCATTTGTTCGGCGACAAAACGCTCAAAGACATCGCGGAAACATTATTAAATACGGTCCGGTCCATGGACATTGTGGCGCGGTACGGAGGAGATGAATTCATGGTGATCCTCCCCGAGACCGAAGAAACACTTGCAATCGATATCGCGGAACGATTGCGGAGCAATGTGGAGAAGAATGCGGTGCTTCCCCGGGACGCCTCCGGCAAGGGGCCGCATAAGCTTACCTCAAGTATCGGCATCGCTTGCTATCCCGTCCATGGCAAAACGATCGAACTTCTTCTTGACAATGTTGACAAGGCATTATACCGCGCGAAGAACAAAGGTAAAAACAGAGTAGAGGTGTTTTCATAGCATGCCATTCAATTCTCTTCAGGAAAAGGATTTTTTTGGCAGACTGCACGAGCAGGACAGCCTTTACAAAAGGGTTCTTCATGCAGAGAGGGGACAGGCGCAAAGCCTTGTTCTGTCCGGACAACGCGGCATCGGGAAAACAGAGCTGCTTAAGCATCTCTTCGTCCAGCTGTTTTGGAAACAGAACGCGGTAGCACCTTTCTGGTTTACGGTCAATCCTGCAATGCTGTCAGTGCCGGCCTTTTCCAAAAGATATCTCACCCGCTTTATTTGCCAAAGACTCGCCTTCCCGAAAAAGGAGCAAGCTCTTTTTTATCTCGACGGGATATCGTTAGATGCCCTGTCCAATCTTGTAGAGGAGCGAGAGGCCGTATGGGCAAAGGAGATTCTTGATCTTTATCTGCAATCTTCCGACGACCCCATTGATGCGCTCCGTATTGCACTTGCCGCTCCACACCGGTCCGCGCTGTCGACCGGAATACCGGTGGCCGTTCTGATCGATGATTTTCACCTGATCAAAGGTCTCCATCTTGGTGGTGTCCCTGATCACCGATTGGCGTCACTTTATCAAGAACCCATGGCATACGGGAAAACGCCCCACGTCATCTCGGGGAGTATGGCCCAGCTCCAAGAGATGCCTGTGGTGAGCGGACTTGAGCGAATTCAAGTGAATTCGCTTGGACCCGAGGCTGCCGCTTCGATGGTGCTTTCTCTTGTGAACCACTATGAGACCGAGGGCAGCGTACCGCCACTCCTTATTCGCCATCTTGGGGGAAACCCGTATTACATCGGGCGCGTCGTCACCCGGGCATGCGAGAATAAGGGTCCCGGGGAAAAGGATTTTTGGAATGCCTATATCCAGGAGATCATGGATGGATCGCTGGCCAACTTCTGGTCAAAGGTCTTGAAGAGCGCTTTCCCGGATCTGGGGCAGAGGAGAACCGTCCTCGCAATAATCTCAAAGATCTACCATACCTCCGAGACCCTTTCCTGTCAGCGGATCGCAAAGGTCTTTGCTCTTAATGAAAGCCAGGCGTATGATATGGTGCATTCGCTCTATCTCTCTGGTTTTATTCGCGGAGAGTTCGGTACATTCAGGGCAATGGACGACCGGGTATTGCGCGACATAGTCGACAGTCTCTCCATGAGGGAGATATTGGCGAAGTCGACACACGATCTGGAAGGTCACTTCCTTGAAGCATTGGTGCCGCAAAAGGAAAAGGTCGTCCGTTTTGACATGACCTTGCCCGTTGCCAGGGATGCGGAGCTCATTGTTGCCCAGAGCCTTGAACAGATCGGCAAAAATCTCAATATCAATCAGGAGGCCATCGGTCAGCTGCAAATAGCCGTTATCGAGGCGTGCATCAACGCTATTGAACACGGCAGAGGGATGGATGATAAAGTCTATGTCAGCATTGTCGCTGAGGAGGACCATCTGGAGGTTTCGGTCGAGAGTGCCGGACAGGAGTTCATTATTCAGGAAACAGGAGAACCGTACCGCGACCAGGAGGCTGCGAAAACAGCCGGAAGGGGATGGGGAATAAAATTAATAAAACGTTTCGTTGATGATGTCAGGTTTGAAAAGACCACGTACGGTACAAAAATAGTGCTCCTCAAAAAGATTGAAAAATCTGCGGACATACACAAGGAGGATACGGCAAACCGTGAGTAATTTTTCTTTATCATCAAGGTCAGAACAGGACGTCGCCGTCATGATGCCCAAAGGTTACATCAATAATATTGGGGCAGAACACCTCGAAACTACAAGTGAAGAGTTGATCGACAAGGGATCGAAAAAGCTTATCGTTAATTTTTCCGATGTTCAATTTATCAACACCATCGGTTTATCCATATTCTTAAGCATCGTTCAGAATACACTGGATTCCAACAGTCTGCTCTGTTTCACCAATATGAAAAAAGACCATCGTGAGATGTTCGAGATGGCGGGATTGATCAAGCATGTCAAGGTATTTAAAGATGAGAAGGACGCCCTCAATTATCTGAGCGGGAGATCTTAAGATGTCCACGAGCAAGCTGCATCTCAAACGTCTTTTGTTCAGTATGGCTTCTCTGGTCGATCTGGGACAGGAATCAACGTCCTCCAAGGACCTCTCGGCAAAAATGAAATCCGCACTGTATGTCATTACCGGGACGTTTTCCGTGCCGGCGGCGGCCCTGTTTGTATACCGCCCCCAGCAGAGAACTCTCCAACTTCTCGTGGAAAAGGGTTGTAAAAAGAGTGACCTCCGCGAGATGAAGTTATCCGTTCTGTCACAGCACATAAATCATTTTAAGGCAAACGAACCTCATCCCATTCATGAGCTTGCCAAAGGTTCCTTTTATGAACGGAATGAGGAGATGTTTTCAAAACTGCGTACGAGATTGTTCATCCCGCTCTTTGCA
>JBARBN010000153.1:0-7912 GCA_049793155.1 Nitrospirota bacterium | reverse complement strand
AGACCCCGTAATATGCCTGCTTTACGCTCAGAATGATCGAATCTTGCGTTGTGCTCAGATCCGAACGGGAGGACTCGAGATTAAACTTTGAGATATTTACCTGCGACGACGTCTTGCCGAAATCCAGAATATTCTGATTAAGCGTAACACTGCTCGAGTACTGCTCGTACGACTGGGAGCCGCTCACTAGGCCGGTTGCCGCCAGCGACCCCGTCATGGGACTGATCCTGTTGTATGCCGCCTGCGCGCTCAGTTGCGGGTAATAATTGGAACGTGCTTCACCAACCCTGCTGCGGTTGACTTCAACCGTACTCACGGAAGCTGCGATGTTCTGATTTTGTCTGAGCGCGATATCAATGCACCGGCTTAAGGTCAGTATTTCATCTTTGGCAATCAGACCTCCCGTAGAACGCTCCTTATCATCGGATTGTCCGGCAACAGTCCCGGTCTGACCTGATGACACGGCTTCCGCTGCCGATAGGAGTACGGGCATCGACAGTATAAACAATAATGACATGACAGACAGGGTACTCGCGATGGTTTTGCTTCTTCTGTTCATACTGATTCCTCCGGATTGCTGGTTGTTATTTGTGAGACACAGGATTGGGGATTTGGTTCAATGCATTTGAAAAAACCTGTTCTCTACTCATGTTTCATCGTACCGAACATGAACACATCCACAAACTCATTAATGTTCTTTTTCATTTTTTGTTTTTTCATTCCACCTTCCCGTATGATCTCCTCTGACCGGAAATAGGAGGACAGTATCCCCAGAAACAACTGTGCCGCCATCTCCGGAGAGACCCTTCTGAGCAGGCCCTTTTTCCGCAGCCCCTTAAAGTACGTCGCGAGGGTCGCCCGAAGGTCATCGATGAACTTATTATAGAGGTTTTTGACCTTGTCAGGATAGGACGTTACTTCCGAATACATGATCTTGACCATAGACTTGCGCTCTTTCAACGACAGCAGAAATCTCGTCGCAATCAGCCGAAGGGCGTCCTGAGGGGTAAGATCGTCAAGCTCCGGAATAAGCTCCTTCAGTCTCGGCAGAAAAGTGTAGTTGTTCAAAAGCTGTTCAAAAAGTTTTTCCTTGGTCCCAAAGTGCCGAAACAGGGTCAGTTCGGTCACCCCCGCTTCCCGGGCAATCTCACGCGTGGTGGCCCCGATATAGCCCTTTTCGGAGATCAGTCTGAGCGTGGCATTCAACAGCTTCTTTTCCGTCATATTCTTCTTCATAATGTAAGCAGGCACTTACATTACAGCAGAAGAAGATGAAAGTCAAGTACTCCTGCGTTTCCCGCATTCCCTCATTTTCCCCTTGCAAGGATGAACTTCTTATGGTATGGTACGCCTGCTTTTAAAATTTGTGTTCAACGGAGGATATTATTGTGGCCGGTACATGTGATATTTGCGGTAAGGGCAAGCTCAGCGGAAATAAAGTGAGCCATGCCAACAACAGGTCAAAGAAGTTTTCCAAGCCGAATTTACAGCCGATCAGGGCAGTCGGTTCCAAGGGTTCCCATGTGCGTATGCATGTCTGTACACGCTGCATTCGGTCAGGCAAAGTACAGAAAGTAAGCTGATTCCTTATCCCCGCTTCTCACCGTCCCCCGTGTTTAAATAAAACCGGGGGATATTTGTTTTACATCATCTCATCTCTTCTCTTCCTGCTCAATTCAATAATACTCAACAAACACTGTATTTCACAATGCACTACCTATGACAATGGTATTAAACCTTCTATTCGCATGCCTTTTTAATAGATTATCCTTAGTTATAGTGACTAAAGTTATAATAATGCAAGTTGTAATGTTGGAACTTCAAGTTGACACCCCTAAATCAAAGGCTTATATTGTCGACGTATACATTACGAATAGTATGCTATAATAAATTTGTCAAGTAAGCTTAGATGATATTACGTATTAAGATACAGAACCACGTCACGGTGTTCCTTATTATTTTAGCGTTAAAGGAGGTGCAAAGCCGATAGAGAAACGATTTTCTAAAGCTGAACAACAGTTGTGATTCACGTGAGCACTTCAATAGTCGGAACTATTAAAAAAGGAGATGAACTACATGAAAAAAATTATATTGATCAGCTTGATTGTAGTAAGTGTTCTTGGAATATACCTGGGCCTGTCGCAGACGGCATTGATTGAGGCAGCAGATGTGCAAGTGGTCGACGTTAAAGTGGTGCCGGCAGCCAAGGTACCGACCTTTGACGCAACGGCGTACATCGCCGGCCATGGCGGTCACATCGCGATCATCAACATGAAGACCATGAAACCCCCGATGGACGTGGAAAAGGATCGTATCGTCTTGTCCGAGGCCGGTTCCGAGATGGAAGGCAAGATCGCGGGCATGGACTTTGAAACAGTGAAGAAGGCCGGCGGGACCCACGGCCAGTCCATCGTCAATGAAAAAGGCAAGAAGATCCTTGTCGCCGGAACACTGGCGGGAAACATCTATAAGGTAGATCTGGCAACAATGAAGAAGGAAGGCCCCTTCAAAGTCGGCGAGAAGTTCTGCGGCGCGATCGCAGGACCTGATGGAAACATATACTTTGAGGATATGGCGGATGGTAATGTCTATGTCTGGGATTCAAAGACGTTGAAAACCGTTGACAAGATGCCGGTTGGCAAGGCGGTATGCGGTATTCAGTGGACCAAGAACGGCAAGAAGGCCTATATTTCCGACATGCCGCAGGGTATCGTCTTTGTGTATGATTGGACGACTAAAAAAGAAATCAAACAGATCACGAGCCCCGAGATGACCTTCCTTCATCAGATCAGAATGCAACGGGACGGCAAATACCTCTGGGTAAGCGCCCCGAACGAATTTGATCCGGGTCTCAAGCCGGGCACGCACAAGAGCCAGGTTATCTTAATCGATACGAATACTGATACGATCGCCAAGCGCCTCGTCCTTCCAGATGATGTGCGGCCGCATGATTTCGCCTTCTCCCCGGATGGCAAGTACGCGTTCCTGTCTTCAAGAACGTACGGTGACGACAGCACGCTGAACGTTATGGATATGAAGAACTATGACATCGTAGGCAAGGTATCCGCCTGCGCAGGCTGTCACAAGGCGAATGGCATAGAAGTCAAGATCGACAAGGGTTCTCCGCTCCTCTGCGGCATCGAAGTCGACTGGCATAAGTAGCACGGACCTGTATTCCTCAAGCTCAATATCGGCCGGAGGCATGTCTCAGCTGCCTCCGGCTTTTTATTTCCGCTGTTGCATAGAGCTGTCGACGTCTTTCGGATGTTGATTTATTTTTCTGCATGCTGTTGTCAGAAGCTGTCCGCTTGGTGTTAGGGATCTTGCACCTCTAAACGGGTTTACTGTCTGTAAATCTTCTGGTATAATAATATTTAATAATAAATCCAGCACGAAGGAATAATTGTTTCCATCCATGAATATCCCTTATGTTGCACTGAAAAATCTCAGAAGAAAACTTACCAGAACCTGGCTTTTATTCGCCATTGTCGCGGTCGTATCCTGTACCCTCTTCTCGGCTACACTCTTTTTGAAAAGCATCAACAATGCCCTCAAAATCGGAACGTATCGCCTTGGTGCTGACATCCTTGTCGTCCCCGAGAGTGCGAAAGACAAGGCACAAATGGCCCTGCTCTCCGGAGAGCCCACTCAATTCCTGATGGATCGGTCCATTCTCGACCGGGTCAGGGCCGTCGAAGGCGTCAAGAACGCAACACCCCAATTGTTCATCAAACCAACCAGCTTTACCTGCTGTTTCAATGTTGACGTATTCCTCGTGGCCTTTGATCCCGACACCGATTTCACGATCAAACCCTGGCTCGAGAAGAACCTCAACCGCAAGCTCAGCAATAATGAGATCATCACCGGCAGGAACGTACCGGTGATAACCGGGGATAAGATCCCCTTTTTCGGCACGACCTTCACGGTTGCCGGCACCTTGGAAGCGACGGGGATGGATTTCTTCGATCGCGCGGTCTTCATGAGCATGGATGCCGCGTACCAGATGGCGGAAAATTCAAAGACCAAGGCGATCCAACCGGTAGACATCGGCAGAAACCAGATCTCCACCGTCCTCATACAGGTAAAAGATGATTACACACCCGACCGCGCCGCCATCCGTATCGAACATGACATCAGCGGTGTAAAGGCATTGGTTTCGGACAAGATCATCAGCACCGTGCGAAAACAACTGTCGGGCCTTATTAAAGCGATCGTGATCATCAGCGTCATACTCTGGGCCATCGTCCTCCTGATCATGGCGTTTGCCTTTTATATGATCGTGAATGAGCGGCGCAGGGAGATCGGCCTCTTGCGCGCGATGGGCGCGAACAGGGGGCACATAGCCGCGATAATTTTGGATGAAGCCGTCCTGCTTTCTGCAACGGGCGGCGCAGCGGGAATTGTACTCGGATACGGGTTGCTCCTCAGCTTCAAGGACCTGATGCTGCATTACCTAAAGCTTCCCTATCTCTTTCCGGCCGCTCCTGAGCTTATCATGCTGACCACAGGGGCCCTTCTCGTCTCCATCTTCACCGGTCTGATTGCCGCTTTCCTGCCGTCGATCACGCTTCTGAGGGTGGAGCCATACGAAGCAATCAGGAGTGCGGAATGAAACCTGTTTTTATTATCCTTTTTATGACGTCTTTTCTCTTCTTCTCATGCGCTGACAAAAAGGAGCAGTCGGCTCCTCCTGTTAGTACGGAAAAGAACCTTTTCGAGGAAGTCAGGGACCAGACCATCAAGAACCCGCAGGATGCAGAGGCTTGGTACCATCTTTCCGATATCTATGAACGCTCCGAGATGTATACTGAAGAAGTAAATGCCCTTCAAAAGGTCATCGCCATCGACCCGCAGCGTGGATACGCTTATGTGAAGCTGGGGAATGCCTACAGCAGGCTTGATAAGTATCAGGAAGCCATTAACAGTTACTCGAGGGCGATAAAGTTCTTTCCCAGGAACCCTGTTCTGTATAACAATATGGCAATTGCCTACGGCAAGATCGGGAAAACGGACGATGAGATCCGAGCCCTTCAAAAGGCCCTCACTCAGCGGCCGCGGTACGCGACCGCCCGGTACAATCTCGGAATGGCGCTGCTCAAAAAGGGAAAACGTTCAGATGCTCTCGCCCAGTACCATGAGCTCGATAAATTTGACGCGGGCGTTGCAGCATCGCTGAAAAAAGAGATAGACAGAAATGGAAAATAAGTTTACCCGCAAATTCACCCATGGGGATCGCCGCAGCGTTCCTCGTGATGTTCGTTACGCCTGCCCTGCAGCAGACGCCTGCTGTACCGGGTCCGAGATGTCGTCGAGTTTATCTCCATCATCGGTTTCCCGATTATGAGGGGAGTTGTTTTCAACATCGTCAGCTCCTGCAGAACGAAAGGAAGTTCATGATCGAACTGAAGGGACTCTCAAAAACATATTCCGTTTCAGGAAAGACCATTAAGGCTGTCCAGCCCCTTGATCTTAGTGTGCAGAAGGGAGATTTCGTCTCCATCGTCGGACACTCAGGAAGCGGCAAAAGCACATTTCTGAGCCTTATCGGCGGCATTGCCCGGCCCGACACAGGTTCGGTCAGCATCGATAATAATAATATTTGGAACTCCACTGACAAGGAGCGTTCAAGGCTCAGGAATGAGAAATTCGGTTTTGTGTACCAGTTTGCGAGTCTCATTCCCACGCTTACCGCGACTGAGAACGTCCTTCTTCCTACCGTATTCGGCGGCAGCAAGACCAGGACCGATGCCAAACATCTGCTCGAACTCGTCGGACTCGGTGATAAAGCGGACCGGTATCCATCGGAACTTTCCGGAGGCGAACAGCAGAGGATTGCTATCGCCAGGGCGTTCATCAATGCGCCTGAGATCATCCTGGCCGACGAGCCCACCGGCGATCTCGACGAGGAAACAGAAGCGGAAATCATGACATTCTTCGAGAGAACAAATAAAGAAGGAAAAGTGACAATGATCATGGTCACTCACAGCTCCGAAATAGCCCTTCGTGCGCAGAGACGATTCAGAATGAAACAGGGCATCCTCGAAAAGCTTAATTAGACACCTCACTTTCTCATTTATCTCGCCATCAATTCCTTTTAAAGCTCCCGAGCTTCGTCCAATAATAACCGGCAGGTGCCATAGCGGCGTCGTGAGATGATGTCTGAAATCAACATGATGAGAAGCAGGTTGACATATTATTGAAGCACGAAAAGAAACAGCGGCCTTTTGGGCCGCTGTTCTTACCATATCCTATATTCAAAAAAGGGATTTCTACTTATCCTTCTTTTCCCCAAAAAGGTTATCATACTCCTCAGGGTGGTGATGTTTCAGTTGATCGACGGACATTCTCCCGGTCAGCCACAGCCAGCTCATAGGGAACACATCGGACCGCAGGTGTTCGCTATAGAAGTGGATGATGAAAATGAATACGATGGCCAGAAGCGCCTCGTCGCTGTGCATGATGAAGATCACATCCCAGAGCCACGACAGCGTCCAGGCCGGGAATACCGACGACATCATTACCGGGAAGGTGAGAATAAAGCCCGAAGTCCCGATGATCATCATACCCCAGTAAACAGCCCAGTAATCGAATTTCTGGAGATAGGAGAACTTCCCGAAGCGGGGCTTTTCTTTCGAGAGCCCGAGGTAGTACTTGAAGTTTTGAATAACATCCAGCAGGTCTTTGGGCATGGGCACGATCGTCAGGCGAAGGTCCCTTTTCCTGATCAGGTTGAGCATGTAAAACTGATGGTAGATGAAATCCATGAGCAGGATGATGCCTGCTACGCGGTGGATGATCCCCGCGCTTTTGGCGCCTCCCCAGAACCTGATCCATGCGCTCGCCGGTTCCTGGTACGCGTACTTGAGCCCCCAGCCGGTGAATGCAAGTACCAGGAACGAGGTGAACAATATGATATGCTGGACCCTCGCAGAAAAGTCGAACCTCTCTATCTCGGTCGGTATGCTCTTATTCATTATGGCCTCCTTTTCTGAACAGACGGTCCCGGACATCAGCGTAGATATCCAAAAGCACATGGATAATGATGAAGATGAACGTACTCACCATAAGGATGATCAGTGCTATCTCGGAGAAGTGCGCGATCGGATGCAGCGGTTTGTGGGTGATCGCGGCAACGAATTTTGCGGTAGCCCCCGGATGACATTTTGAGCATGTTTTTATCTTGTTCTCGCCAACAACCGGCGAGGACGGGTCCTTGTCGCTCTTGATATCGTGAGAGCCGTGACAGTTCACGCATGATGGCGCGCCTTTGTCACCTACCTTCAGCTTTCTTCCGTGGAAGCTCTCTTTATAACGCTCCATTAAGTGGGCGCTGAAACCGTACTTCTCGGACATCATCTTCTCTTCATGACACGCTCCGCAGGTTTGGACCACGTTAAAGTGGTTTATCAGCGACTCTTTGCTCGCCTTGGGCTGAATATAGTGCGGCGAACCATGACAGCTCGTGCAGACCGGGCCGTCTGACGATTTTTTTACGATAACGTTCTTCCCGTGAACACTCGTCTTATAAGCCGCATAAAGATCCGCGTGGCAGTTCACGCAGGCGGCCTGCGCGATCGGGTCGATCTTGCTCTTCGGCGATATCTCAGCGGCCAGTTCCTGGACCGCCTTATCCGGCCTTCCTCCCGCCAATCCCTGGTGCTGCGCCCCCTTCAGAGTCAGGTGGCACATAGTGCAGTCATTCATGCCGCCGTGAACGGATTTAGAAAACTTGTCCTGATCCACATTGACGGCCCCTTCCATTGATCCGTGACAGCCCAGGCACGTTGACGCATCAATCGCTGCACCTGATGCGGGAACCAGAACGAGTGTGAGCATTAACAGTAATAAAAAGTTCAGCCAATTCCTCATACGTTCTCCTTTAAAAAAGCAATCTATTTCTCTTTAAAAACGA
>JBARBN010000152.1:0-5950 GCA_049793155.1 Nitrospirota bacterium | reverse complement strand
TGCCGCGCACCGGCCGCCCGGTTTCCCAGTCGTCGAGAAGGTATGGTTCTATGTCGATGTTGACCCCGTCGAATCGCGAGGACGCATCGGGCGTGCCTCTGTTGAATTCGAGGACAGCTCCGAACATTCGTACGGCGGCGCGATGCTTCTCCTGGAGGATGTACTCCTGGGTGCGGAGATACGCCGAGCCAAGAAGCGCAAAGACCTTGAACCCTCGCGAGTGGGCGCCTGTGATGAGCTTCCGGTATTTCCCGGGCTCGTTCACCAGAATGTTGTGGCCGTTGAACTCGTCGGCATACAGATAGATCGTCGAGATATGCTGCCGCTCGAGGAAAGTTTCAACTTCCCGCTCCGCCTCCTCATTATCGAGCATGCGGACGGCGTCTTCCTCCCAGATCCAGACGGCCCGCGGTGCGGCGACGGCCGAGTGTCCCGGCGCCGCAGATGCCAGCCACAAAACAAGCGTCGTGATGGCGATTCGAAAACAGGTCGTGAGGGTTCGGTTCATCCTGCCATACGCTCCTCGAGACGAGAAACCCGATTTGCGGCTTTGCCTTGACGGGAATTTGCTTTGCGATGTCTAAATACCATTCCGGAACATTTGGAATCAATTTTTTTCAATTTATTATTCTCCTGAAATACATAACGCGGAGTTCACATGCCGCATATCTGTAGATATCATTACCAATATCTACGATTCTTGTCAAGAAGATTGAAGAAGCGAAATGGGGCATTGCAGGGGCGATACACCCGGACCTGCTTCCCGCATGATACAGATACTTTTTTCATTTGCAATGCCTTCCCGACTCTGTTAATCTTCGCACGGTATGAAGCAATTCCCGATCAATATCTTTCTCCCCGCGGCCGGACTCGGCGAGCGGCTCAAGCCGATCACGAACCACCTGCCCAAGCCGCTGCTGCCGATCCTCGGAAAGCCGTTGATAGAGATCATCCTCGAACGGATCGCGGCTGCCTGTTCCGGCAACATAGGCATCAACCTCCATTACAAGCCTGGGCTGCTGCGCGACTGGGCACAGACATCACGTTATGCTGACCGCATCAAATTCTTTCCCGAAGACCCGATTCTCGGGACCGGAGGCGCTCTCAAGAACGCCGAAGAGTTCCTTTCGGGCAGCCACTTCCTGGTGCACAACGCGGACATTCTTCTGGAGATCGACTTTAAACGGCTGATCGACACCCACCTTAAGTCGGGAAACATCGCCACGCTCGTGACGCATAACCATCCGAAGTTCAGCAACGTGGTGGTTGATGAAAATGGTCTTCTGGTCAATGTGGAGAATCCGGGGGACTCCCGACCGGACCCGGACACCATCGCAAAAAAAGTCGCCTACACCGGCATCGCCGTCTATTCCCCGGAAATATTAAATTTCCTACCCATCGGTGTATCCCACATGACCGTGGCCTGGGTCGCGGCGGCGAAGGCCGGCCATCGCGTGCAGACGCACGACGTTACGGGCGCCTATTGGAACGACATCGGCACTCCGTCCTCGTATGTCGCAAGCGTGCTCGATGCCTTGAGGGAAAACGGGGAAACAGTCCATGTGTCCCCGGCCGCCACGTGCGGGAAGATCGACATCGACGGCTACATCGTTATGGAATCGAGAAGCGAGGTCCGGGATGATGCGCGGCTCAGAAACTGCCTGGTGATGCCCGATGCGCGTGTCTCGGGCAGGCATGAGAACCGAATCATCGGTCCCGACTACGCCGTTGAACTCAAGGAAGCGGAGGTGCAGCCATCGGTCCACGCCCGGGAGCAGAAAAGAGTTTCGCTTTCAGGACCGCTTTTTGCCCGGTATTTTGGGATACAAACCGCTCTCGAAGATACGGCCTCTGCTCCGAACTCCGAACCCCTGGCTCCGAACGCTCCATTCCAGGCGGATGCGATCCTGATCGGCCTCGGCGGGTCGGACAGGCGCTATTTCCGAGTGCGCAACAACGGGAAAACGGCGGTGCTCATGGAGTGCAGACCCGACGACCCTGATTACGAGCGCCATCTCATCTATACCCGCTACTTCGAGGCCCATTCCGTGCCGGTGCCGGTCCTCATCGCGTCCGATGATGACGACAAGCGAGCCCTCTTCGAGGACCTCGGCGATACCAGCCTCTACTCCTACCTGAAGCTTCCGCACGACGACGCTGAGGTCGAGGAAATCTACTGCAGCGTGCTCGACATCCTGGTTGCGCTCCACGGCCGGGCCACGGCGCATGTCCACGAATGCCCGCTGCTCCGGGACCGGATCTTTGATTTTGAATATCTGCGATGGGAAACGAGCTACTTTCATGACCGGTTCGTTCTTGGACTCCGCAAGGCGGCGTTGAACGATGAGGCCTCGTTGAAGGAAGAATTCAATCGTCTCGCACAGAAGGTGGATGCCTTTCCAAAGGGAGTGATCCACCGCGACTTCCAGTGTCAGAATATCATGGTTTCTCCCGGAGGCATTCCGCGTGTCATCGATTTTCAGGGCGCGAGAATGGCGCCTGCTGCGTACGATGTCGCCTCGATCCTCTGGGACCCGTACTTCCGGATCAAAAACGGGACCCGTGAGCGGCTGCTCGATTATTATATCAGTGAGATGAAACGGTATTCAGAGGGCTTCCATGAGGCGGTATTCAGAGAGAGCATCATCCCCTGCCGCCTTCAGCGTCATATGCAGGCGCTCGGCGCGTATGGTTTTCTGTCCGTCGTGAAAGGCAAGAAGTATTTCCTGAAGCACGTGCCCGAGGCGCTCAGACTGCTTAAGGAAGAGAGCGATGCCGCCAAAAACGACTATCCGGAATTGTGCCGGCTGGTGGACAAACTATGAAAATCAGACAACTCAAAATGAATGCCGCACGCACAATGTCATTCCCGATGGCCTAAAAGCCTGCCCCAGCATGCTTTAAGCCGGGGGGAATATGGTTTAAATGGCAAACCGTGCAAACCGGATCCCCGATAGGAACGTTCGGGGATGACCGGCTTGATTGTCATACATTTTACACTGCGCCCTTCGCTTTCAACGCCTTCTCAATTGCAGCGATCTGCTCATTGTGCAATTTGCAGTCCTCTTCATATTCAGCCGTCATGTTCTGCGCCTTCTCAGCGCCGATGTGCACCGAGGTCTTGACAAAGGTGAATGTGTGCAGGTCCTCAATGTCGCAAAGGCTGTCTTTCAGCCGCTTAAGCTCTGTCTTGAGCTCATCGACCGACATGTCTTCTAATTTTTTAGCCATAAGAATAACCTCAAAGAAAATAAATATTAGTTTACCGCTGAGGCACTGAGAACGCAGAGAGAATCTTCAAAGTGCCTTTCCCTGTGTCTCCGCGTCTCTGCGATAGATTACGACGTTTTTACGAGTTCATCAGGCTTTCAAGATACTCAAACGCCTCCTGACGGTCCTTCAGCATACCCTCGGCCTGGCGCTCCTTGATCTCGTCAAGTACCACGCGGAACTTCGGCCCCGGTTTCAGGCCGCGATCGATCAGGTCCTGCCCGGATACCAGCGGCTTCGCCTCTACCTTCAGGAACTTCGTGTAATAATATTCCAGCACCGCAGCCATGGGTCCCGTGGTGTCCGTGAACTGCTCCTTCGGCATGATCTCGCGGGTCGCTTGCGCGTCAGCCTGCGCAAGGATGAGGCTTTCCGGCAGGGCATCACCGACGTCCCGACAATAGCGGTACATTGCGTTCTTGCTCGGCCCCCCGGGAGCGGACAAATTGAACAACCGCATGTGCTGCCTGATGACGCGGGTGACCGCTTTCTCCGTATCACGCGAAAGTTTGAATCGCCTGCAGATAAACGCCGCCTTTTCAGCGCCGAGGCTGTCATGTCCGTGGAAACGAACATGTCCATCCGCATTGCTGAATGTTTCGGGCTTCGCGTTATCATGGATCAGACAGGCGAATCGGAGAGCGGCCTTTCTCGGCACGAGATGCTCCAGGCGCTCCTCAAGATGTGCACGTATCGTCTTGTCATGACCGGGCGATATCCTCGGCAGATCGTCAAGCACGTTGTCTATATATCCGGCTGTCTTGATCGAATGGGTCAGGACATCGTGGACGTGATACCTGCCCGGCGCGAAGGCGCGAAGCGGTTCGAGCTCGGGGAAAAGCGGTGACAGAAGACCGAGTGAATCCATGAGCATGAGGTGCTTTTCGGCGTTTCGCTCGGAGAGGATCAAAAAAAGCTCATCTCGCACACGCTCGGGCGAGGGCCTGGTTATGAGCCTTGAATATTGCCGTATCTGATCTTCAGTCCCTTCTTCGATCGCAAACCCCAGCGTGGCCGCAAATCTTATTGCGCGCAGAAGCCGGAGCGGATCTTCTTCCAGCACGCCCGGCCTTGTCACCCGGATAAGCCTGTTCTTGACGTCTTGCCGGCCGCGCAACGGATCGATCAATCCGTCGAGAGACGTATCGGCGAGGAAAGCCCTCAGATCAAGCGCCATCGCGTTCATGGTAAAGTCGCGACGTTCAAGATCAGCTTTGAGATCCGGCCCCTCAAAGTTCGTAAAATCAAACTGAATGATATCAGAATCAAGGTGCTTGACGATGCGACTGATCTTCCGCTCTTCATCGAGAAAGAAGAAGCTTCCGCCGATCTTGTCGGCGAACCGGCGTGCAACCTCCTCCGAGCCGGAGGCCGTCAGGAGGTCAATGTCCTTGATATTCCGCTTGCCGATCAGCAGGTCGCGAACTGACCCGCCGACGAGGTAGATCTTGTGCGGGGTAAGGGAGGGAAGTTCAGAAAGACATGTCCCGAAAGGAGAATTCATAGCTGATGATAATTATCCTAAAAAAGCAGTCGGCAACAGAAGGCACAGAAGTCACAAAAACAATCAAATACTAATGTTTGTGTAATACCTTGCCGACTTGGTGATTATTTTTTTCATGTCAAGTTCTTTGTTTTCCCTGCGATTTTTGTGCATTATGTGGCCAAACTACCGCTTTCAGGATAATAGCTGCCCACAGCACCGACCGTCACTCATTCATTTCCTTCTCCGTAACGTGCTCACCCGTGATCTTCCTGGTCTTCGTCAGCCGTTTTCGCCGCTCTTCCCGGCTGACATACCAGTCCTCGATGAGCGTCTCGATCAGACCGATCAAAAGTTCCGCCTCTCCGGGATCCGTATCGATGATCTCCGCGCCCTCGCTCTCCATGTGTGCGCCGATCATTCCACTCTTCCTGATCGACTCGATGGTCTCCCAGGTCAGGGGGTCCGCAGTGCCCTTGATCTGCCGGAACTCATCGCCCAGGCTGCCGGGCTGCACCTGCCAGTAGTCCCGCAACATCGACGAAAGACAGCGTCGCGCCATGGCAGCGGCGACCTTGGAACTCAGTTCGAGGGTGAGACAGGCCTCCTGGTAGTCCTGAAGAATGTCCTGGGGAATGGTTATCGGGAATGAGCGGGCGCGGGAAGGCGGGACAAGGGCCCAGGTCTTGATGTGCTTTCCCGTGTAGGTACGCTTTCCACTGACCTCCAGATGGTGCAGCGAGGTGATCAGGGAAAACTTGCGGCACTCGGGATTGGGACATACCACAAACCTGCTCACCAGCCGGCGCGGACCATCCGCGTTCGGCAGGGTGAGGTCGGCAAAGGACACGCGCCGGTCTTCGTCGCTCACGGTCAGTTCCCTGCTGCAGTTTGGACAGTACCAGAGATATTCACTCATGTTGCCTCCTTGACCCGATTCCTTTAATTGTCAAGATTTAACCACAGAGTTCACAGAGTTTTTAAATATCTCAAGAATTTTTCCTCCGTGTCTCAGTGGTTAAGTTCCGTAGTTTCTTTCACTCTTTGTTCATGAAATCTCTAAGAATACTGGATCATCATTCCTCGAGCAGACCCTGCAGCTGTCTCTCGTCCCACTCCTTCGTGACGACCACCTCGCCGATCCTCTTCGGGAGAACAAACTTCACCTTCCCGCCTTCCGCCTTCTTATCACCCTGC